>JAERMN010000140.1 GCA_016844625.1 Deltaproteobacteria bacterium | reverse complement strand
TCGGCGCAGCGAACACCTCGAACCGGAAAAAACCTTGCTGTTGGCGATTTTGGAAGATGCCATCCACTGCTACCGGAAATTCGCCACGGTGCGAAACCGCGCCGGCCGAGAGCAATTCCGCGAAGCGGAGGAATGGCTTATGGGCGGTGGCGACGGTTGGGTGTTCGCGTTCGATAACGTCTGCGATCTCTTAGGGCTCGATCCAGAATATGTCCGGCGCGGTTTGCGTCAATTGAAGGCAAAATCCGCGGCGGAAAATAGCGATCGGCCGCGCCATCATGCACGCCACCGGCAGGCCGCATGATCATCGCCATGCCGGCCGAAGCTTTTCCCGGCGAGCGCGGTCCGGGAACTCGCCAATCTGTTCGTTCAGCGCGGTTAAGTACGCGGTTCATCCAGTAGCTGGGCGCATGCCTGGCCACATGAACGTAGTCTTGGCCGAGGCCAATATCCCGTACGACCGCCTTTACGACATCCACGCGATCAATTTGTTGTTGACCACGCTGATTTGAGCGTGGAACCATTAAATGGGGTTTGCCAAGGGGGCGAGCACCCCTTGGGTCTATTTTACTTGAGCCGGGGGCAATACCCCGGCCGCAAAGTGTTTGTTTTTTTGTGAGTTCGCCAACACCGACGTGGCTTTGGTCGTCGGCGCCAACGACGTGGTCGACCCCGCCGCCAAACACTACCCGCAGAGTCCGATCTACGGCATGCCAGTGCTCAACGCCGAAGAGGCGCGCACCGTGATCGTGCTCAAACGCAGCATGAGTCAGGGCTTCGCAAAGATCGAAAATAAATTTTACTTCTGCGTCCCAACACGATGAAGCTGTTCGGCGACACGAAAAAGACCGTGACGGAGCTGTTCAGCGGACTGCAAGAAATCAGATAGAGATTTGAGAAACGAGACAGAGAACGGGGAAAGAAAAGAAGGAGAGGAGCGTTCTCTATCTGTCCTGCGGCCAGTAGAGCAGCAGGGGCACGCCGGCGTGGCGCAGGCAGGTGGCGGCGACGCTGCCGAGGATCGCTCGCTCCAGGCCGCCGCGTGCGTGCGTGGTCATCGCCAGCAGGGTGTTTGGCATCGTGCTTACGTAGCGGCAGATCGCGTCCGCGGCATCGCCATGCAGCACTTCCCATTGTGGATTTACGCGATACAACTTTTGCATCTCGGCGGCTTTGCCATGCAGATAGGACGCCTCGCTGATATCGGCTCTTTCCTGGCTTGAAAGCTTGGCCAGCGGCGATGGCGTCGCTAATGTTTGAACCAGTACCAGCCGAGCCGATAATGACTCGGCTGCTTTGGCTGCGTAGGGAATTATTTTTTCCGAAAGCTCCTGGCCATCGAGCGGCGCGACGACTGCCTCGATGGTCTTCGGCGCGTCGCCGTTCTTTTCGATGGGACGATAGAGCAGTACCGGTCGTTTCGATTCCCGCATGACTCTGAGGGCGACGCTTCCCAAGATCGCTTCGCTCCAGGCGCTTCGCCCATGAGTGGTGAGCGCTGGGATCGCATTGGGGCGACTGGCCAGGCGGGTGGCGATAGCGCCAGCCGGATCGGCGGAGACCAAAAAACTCAGCTGTGCGGCGTACTGCCGCGCTAAGTCGCGCAGATAATCTTCTTCGGCCGCCAGCTCGGCGGTGTCCCCGACGACTCTCAAGAGAGTTAGTTTGCCGCCCTTGGCGGCGGCGATGCCGCGCGCCAAGGGGAGAATTTTTTCCGCCAGCGACGAGCCGTCGAGGCAGGCGAGGATTTCATCGAACATTCATCGCTCCTGCTGCCTCGGCCTTATCGGCCGGCCAGTCGCACGGTGCTCGCTTGCGGACCTTTCTCGCCGAGCTCCTCGGCAAAATGAACTTCATGGCCGACTTCCAAGCGATCGAATCCCGGCGCCAGCACGCTGTTTTTGTGAAAGTAGACTTCGCGCCCATCGGGAGTCTGGAGAAAACCATAATCCTCGAATGGGAAAAGTTTGACGATGCGGGCGACCGCCGCGGGCTCGTGGACTTTTACCTTGCCGCGTCTGCGGCGCGCGTGGTCCTGCAACTTTCTTCCCGCCGCGTTAAACGCGTCGCGAATGGCGACGTAAAGATCTTCATGCGCTGCATGCTTGCTGGGCTCGTGAACCTCGGCGAGATCTTTCACAGGTTCTTCGCTCAGGTTTAATTTAGCCGCCGCTAATCGTTTTGGCGCTCGGTTGATGACCAATTCAGCGCCGGGAACCGTTAGGTCGATCCGCACCAAATACGCTTTTCCCTTGTGGTGGTGGCGATGGGGCGCTTCGATGATGACCCGGCAGCTCATGATCTCGCTATAGAACTCATCGAGCTTGGCCGCCTTCTCGCGTAGGTTGCTCTCGATCGCCGGTGACGGTGCCATGTTGCGAAAGGTGATCTGCAAGGGAATCTTCATATTTCACTGTCCTCCGTTAGTATTGATGTTTGGCCAAACTTCTTTCGTCTCGTGCCTACTAAGAAAGCGGCAAGAGATGTGCCAGGAAAGTCGCTATTCAAGGCGATAATCGGATTGATTTCTCTAGCAATTCTTCAGGCGGGAAGCGTTATTAACGGCGCTCTTCCCAGCCCTGAGAAATAAACTTAGCGCGCTTCTCACCGATGATAAAGGGCGCTGCGATGCTGTTGCGCACCACGGCGTGAGTGGTCTGAATTGAGCAGGCATAAATATTGCGCCTCTCGAGTTAGAAGGTTGAACCAATGGCGCAACAGAAAGGAGTTGGTTATGGCGATTCTAAAAAGACTAAAAGAAATGCTCGATGAGGCGAAGGTCCCCTACCAAGTTTACAATCATCCGCTCGCTTACACGGCCCAGGAGATTGCCGCCAAGCAACATGTCTCCGGTAATGAGATGGCCAAGGTTGTGATGCTCGAAACCGACGATCGGCTGGTGATGGGCGTGGTTCGCGGCAATGACAAAATTAGCTTGCACGCCGTTGAGGACAGCCTTGGTGTGCGCAACGCTCGGCTGGCGACGGAAGAAGAATTCATCGCCCGCTTTCCGGAGTGCGAGATCGGCGCTATGCCGCCGTTTGGCAATTTATTCGGCGTGAAAGTATATGTCGACCCGGCGCTGGAGAAAGACGAGTACATTTACTTCAATGCCGGCAATCACGTGCAGACGGTGCGGCTCAAATACAAAGATTTCGCACGACTGGTGCAGCCTGAGGTCGTCCGTCTGGTCGGCGAGCGGAGCAAGTTCGCGGCCTAGCTTGGTTCTAGGTTAACCCCGCCGCTTGAGGCGAGAACCATTTTATGGGGTTTCCAAAGGGGGCGAGCATCCCCTTTGCAATTATTTCAATTGGCGGCGGGGTTAAATCCCCGCCCGCGAAGTGGCTTCGTTTAATGAGTTCTTCGATCTCCAAGGCAATCTGCTGTTGGTCAGCTGGATCGATCGCGCAGGGATCTGTCAGGCGGCGATGGACCGCGGTCTGTTCGACCCGAATAATCCCAAGGTGGGAAAAGTGCGGGTGCTCGTCACCATGGGCAGGGCGCTATGAACTTTGCAAGGGTTTTAATTCGTTCAAGACGTTCAAAGGAAGGAGATTAGTTATGAATTTGGATTTCAAGCGAATACTTTGCCCAGTGGATATGTCAGAATTTTCGCTGGATGCGCTGCGCTTGGCGGTCAAGTTGGCCGAATGCAGCGATGCCACGTTGGATATTTTGCACGTGATTCATAATCCCTTCGACGAGCTGTACATGACGGCGCTCACTGAGGCCGATCCGGCGCTGCTCGATGCCTACGCTTTAGAGCCGCAAAAGCGGGCGAAAATTTTCCGCGCCGCCGAAGAGCGCACCGAAGCATTGCTCAAACACTTTTGCCACGACACCGTGCGAAACCATGGCAAGGTTCGCTACCACGTGCGCAACGGCGATCCCTTCGACCGGATTCTAGACGGCGCGCAGGACTTCCTGACCGATCTGATCGTCCTGGCGACTCATGGGCGCACCGGCATCAAGCGCCTGGTGATCGGTAACGTCGCCGAGAAGGTAGTGCGCCACGCGCCCTGCCCGGTGCTGACGGTCAAAGCGAAAGCCGCGGTGCCAAGCGAAGAGGCGGCGGCGTGAGGAGACGACGATGAACGAGACCAAAGAGCCGCAGAGCGAAGCGTTAATCAGAATCTTGCATCCGTCGGATTTTACCAGAGCGAGTTTGATTGCCTTTGCTCACGCGCTCAAGATCGCCCTGCAGTCGAAAGCCGAATTGGAAATCGTCCATGTCGCGCCGCACAAAATCGGCAGCGACAAGGATGTTCACTGGAGCGACTTTCCCGGCGTGCGCGCGACTTTGGCGCGTTGGCAAATCTTGCCCGTCGATGCGGCGGTCGATGAAATCGCCAAGCTTGGTTTGCGTGTCAAGAAGATCCTAAATTCGGAAAGCGACCCGCTGGCGGCGATGACCCATTATTGTGAAACTCATCCGCCGGATTTACTGGTGTTGGCGACCCATCAGCGGGAAGGGTTTAAGCGCTGGCTGCACAAACCGGTGGCCGAACCGCTGGCGCGTCGCTCGCGCGCGCTGACCCTGTTCGTGCCGACCCACGGTCAAGGATTTATCTCGCCGGCCAACGGCGCGGCGACGCTCAGGCGTATTCTGATTCCGGTCGATCA
The DNA here is from genome assembly GCA_016844625.1 of Deltaproteobacteria bacterium. Taxonomy (GTDB): domain Bacteria; phylum Desulfobacterota; class Binatia; order UBA9968; family UBA9968; genus DP-20. The sequence goes on along the minus strand of JAERMN010000140.1, from coordinate 2,922 downwards.
CACGCCCAACGCGCAAGCGGCGGTCGAGGAGGCGTTTTTTCTCGCTCAGGGACTGGCTTGCCGCGACGCGCATTTCAAGTTGCTCCACGTCGGCACGGAGAAGGGCATGCCGACACTGTTCTTGCCGCATCACCCTGGTTATCAGTGGAGTGAGCGCATGGTGAACGGCGCTGCGGTCGAGGCGATCCTAAGGGAAGACGCGCTGTGGTCTCCTGACTTGATCGCGTTCGCGACCCAAGGTCACAGAGATTTTCTTGACGCGTTGCGCGGCAGCACAACCGAGCGCGTGTTGCGCGGCGCCCATTGTCCGGTGCTGGCGGTGCCGGCAAGAGCCTAAAAAACATGTTTCACAATCACGGCTGTCCAGCAATGATCGCGCTGCGGGTGAACGGCTCAAATATTTAGGACCATGGCGAATCGGTCTAAGGATCGTGATCCGGGACTTGGTTGATTTCTTCCAACCAAACCGTGGCTTCGCTGTCGCTCGGCGCTCGGTAGTCGCCGCGCGGGGATAGAGAACCGCCGGAACCGACCTTCGGCGCATTCGGGATGCAGCTGCGCTTGAACTGGCTCACCTGAAAAAACCGCCAGGCAAATACCGACAGCCAGCGTTTTATGTCCGCAATCCCATATTGATTCCGTCTGTTTAAGGGAATATCCGGCCAGCGTCCGAGAGTTCGGTCGCGCCAGGCGCAGTAGGCGAGAAAGGCGATCTTCGAGGGCGAATAGCCAAAGCGGGTGGTGTAATAAAGTGTGAAGTCCTGAAGCTCATAAGGTCCGATGATCTCTTCGGTTCGCTGGCTGGGCTGCTCGTCGTCAGGGTCGCCGGGGATAAGTTCCGGGCTGAACTCCGTTTCGAGAATGGAACGAAGGATGTGGCTGGTTGTTTCGCCAAGCTGGTCCGTGTCGGCCACCCAGCGAATGAGAAACTGAATCAGAGTTTTCGGTACACTCGCGTTGATACTGTAGTGAGACATGTGATCGCCGACGCCGTAGGTGCACCAGCCCAGAGCGAGTTCGCTCAAGTCGCTGGTTCCAAGCACCAACGCTTGGTGGAGATTCGCCAGGCGAAACAAGTGGCTAGTGCGCTCTCCCGCCTGGACGTTTTCAAAGGTGATGTCGTAAACCGGTTCCCCGCTCGCAAACGGATGATTGATATCGCGCAACATCTGCTCGCAGCTCGGCCGAATATCTACTTCATGGGCGGCGCAGCCCACCGCTTCCATAAGCGACTTGGCATTTGTCAGCGTGAGCGGACTCGTGGCGAAACCAGGCATGGTGTAACCCAGGATGTTGGAACGCGGCAGTTTAAGCACATCCATAGCGCGCGCCGCGACGATCAGCGCGTGGGTCGAATCCAAACCGCCGGAGATGCCGATGACCAGCTTCGATATGCGAGAACTTTGAAGTCTTTTAACCAAACCTTGCACCTGAATGTTGTAGGCTTCGTAGCAGTGGTGGTCGCGCAACGACGGGTCCGAAGGAACATAAGGAAAGCGCTCGACCTCGCGCCGGCACGGCAAAATTTCGCTGCTAGGCACTTCAAGATTACATTTCACCGCGCGAAACCGACGTAGTTCCTCCCGATGGTGCTGCATGCTCTGGCCGAAGCTGTTCTGGCGCATCCGTTCTTGGGTGAGTCGCTCCAGATCCAGCTCCGCTACCACGAGCTGGGAGCCGTAATGGAACCGTTCCGACTCGGCGACCAGAGCGCCGTTCTCGTAAACCATGGCATGGCCGTCCCAGGCCAGATCGGTACTGGATTCACCGGTCCCGGCAGCGCTATAGAGATAACCGGCCAGGCAGCGCGCCGACTGGTTAGCGAGCAAGCTACGGCGGTACTCGTCCTTGCCAATCGTGATGTTGGAAGCGGACAGATTGAGCAGGACCGTAGCGCCGGCGAGCGCGGCGTATGATGATGGTGGAATCGGCACCCAGAGGTCTTCGCAAATCTCCACAAAGAAGGTTAGCCGCGGCTCGTTTTGACAGTGAAAAATCAGGTTTTCGCCGAAAGCAATATCTCGCTGGTCCAACAGATCGATGACCGGGCTATGGGCGACGCTGGCCGGCGCGAACTGACGATTTTCATAGAACTCCCGATAGTTCGGCAAGAAGGTCTTGGGAACAATGCCAAGCATCTTGCCGCGATGGAGGACGACCGCGCAATTAAAAAGTACCGTGTCTACCTGTAGAGGGAGCCCCACGACAGCGATCAGGTTTAGTCCTTGGGATGCTTTGAGGACGCTGCCAAGCGCCGCCTGGGCGCCGTCGAGCAGCGCCTGCTGATGAAACAGGTCGTCACAGGAATATGCCGACAGCCCGAGCTCCGGAAACAAAGCAAGAACGGCTTTTTCTCGCGCCGCTTCTTCCATGAGTTGGACCGTCTGTGCCGCGTTGAATGCCGGGTCGGCGACGCGTACTTCAGGTGTACCCACGGCGGCGCGGATGAACCCGTGATGGTAGAGATTAAAGAACTCTGTGTTTTGCTTCATTGAGCGGCACTCCAAGCCTGCACTATGGCTAATTTTTGACCGAGGAACAACCGTTTGTAGGGTTCACGGGAGCTGATGAAAAAGTTCTAGACCGATCGAGAAGGCGATTAGGATAATGATCACCCATTCCAATATTTCCATACGCTGGTTCGATGCCTGATCGGATATTTTTTCGTAGATGCTCTCCAGGGTCTGTAGCTTGCGCAGAATGCTCGCGTCCCAATCCTCCAAGTGAAATCTTTTGTTCACCAACCGGTAGACGCGCGCCAGGTATTGATCGCCTAACAGTTTGAGTGTGTTGTTCACGCCTTCAAAAAGAATCGCGTTGTCGACCTGGAGCTCGGCCACGCGGCGCAGAGCCGCGCCGTAGGAACCTAACATGCGCGGCAGGTTCCACGCCCGTTTTGAGAGTGTCTCGTACGCTTGATCC
>JAERMN010000614.1 GCA_016844625.1 Deltaproteobacteria bacterium | reverse complement strand
ATTTTCTTCGATCCCGCCAAGATGGTGAGCGAGGGCACGCCGCGCATCGTTCCCACCGGATTTTACCGCGGCAGCAATAACTCCGGCGGCACCGAAGGCGGCATGACCAATGGCTCGCCGTTAGTCGCGCGCGTCGCCATGAAACCGATCTCGACGCTCATGAGTCCATTGCAGTCGGTCGACCTGCGCTCCAAGCAAGCAGCCGATGCGTCCGTCGAGCGTTCCGACGTCTGCGCCGCGCCGGCGGCGGCCGTGGTCGGCTTTGGCGGCGACTCGCTGCGCGAGATCAAGCGCAATTACGAAAACTATCTCGAGCAGATCAAGAATTACTAGCCCGTTGGCAGAAACCTCGACGCAAAATATCGCGCTCATCGGTTTTATGGCGGTCGGCAAAAGCGCCGTCGGGCGTAACCTCGCCAAGCGGCTACGCCGCCGTTTTGTCGACCTTGATCGCTTGATTGAAAAAACCGAAGGCATGAAGGTGCGAGCAATCTTCGAGCAAAAGGGCGAAGCTTATTTTCGCCAAATCGAAAAACAAACGCTTGCCAACGTGCTCCAACAGGACGGCCAAATTCTCGCCACTGGCGGCGGCGTGGTGCTAGACGACGATAACTTGGCGTTGCTCAAGGAGAAGACTGTTTTGATCGGCCTGAGCGCCTCGACCGACGCGATATTGAACCGAGTGGGAAATAGCACGACGAGGCCTTTTTTGAAGGGTGCCGACCGACGCGAGCGGATTGAAGGGCTCATCCATTCGCGCCAAGCCAGATACGCGCAGGCCCACTTCACGATCGATACCGGCGCGTTGACATTGGCGCAGGTGGTCGACAAGATCGTCGAGATCGTGAACTCGCAGAACTGAATCCATGCAGACTTTAAACGTCAATCTTGGCGATCGATCTTACCCGATTCATATCGGCTCGGGCATCTTGGCTCGTACCGGCGAGTTACTGAACCAGGTGGGTCTCAGCGGCAAAGTGGCGATCGTCACCAATCCGACCGTGGCACAGTTTTATCTTGAGCCGATCCAAGCGGCGCTCAGCAAAGCCGGTTTCACCGCCGTGCCGATTCTCCTGCCCGACGGCGAAGCGCATAAAAATTCTATTTCATTGCAGATGATTTATGATCGCTTGATCGCTGAACGGTTCGAGCGAAAATCCTCTATCCTGGCGCTCGGTGGCGGAGTGGTCGGCGATCTCGCCGGCTTTGCCGCGGCGACTTATCTGCGCGGCGTGCCTTATGTGCAGGTGCCGACGACTCTATTAGCTCATGTGGATTCCAGTGTCGGCGGCAAGACCGGAGTCAATCACGCCGATGGTAAGAATTTGATCGGCGCCTTCTATCAGCCGAAACTAGTCTTGATCGACATCGCCGTGCTGAAGACCTTGCCGCGCCGCGAACTGATCGCCGGCTTGGCCGAGGTGATCAAGTACGGCGTGATCGAGGATACCGCGTTATTCGGGTTGCTTGAACAACAGATCGATAAGCTTGTTCAGTTGGACAGTGATTTGTTGAGTCAAACGATTGCGACTTCATGTGCGATCAAAGCGAAAGTGGTCGAAGCCGACGAGCGCGAGGACGATTATCGCGCGGTGCTCAATTTCGGCCATACCATCGGCCATGCGCTGGAAGCGGTGACCGGCTACACCGAGTTGCTTCACGGCGAAGCGGTCGGCGTCGGCATGGTCAAGGCTGCGGCGCTGTCGATGCGGCAAGGGTTCTGCGATCAGATAAGTTTTGACCGCATCGTTCGATTGATCGGAAAGGCCGGGCTGCCAACCGAGATTCCCGGCAAGGTATCGCTAGCAAGCTTGATCCAAGCGATGGAAGTCGACAAGAAAGCCGCGGGGGGAAAGATCAAGTTCGTCATGTGCGAAGGGATTGGCAAAACCAGATTCCATCACCTGGCGCCGAGCGAAATTCTGGCGGCGCTGAGCGCGTGAGGTCTCTCTTGGAGATGGTTGGAGTCCCTCTCCTTCAGACGAGACGACAGTCCGTCATACCGTTGGAAAACGGTATCCAGGATAAAGAGATGGGGATGGACCCTGGTTTTCACCGGAGTGACGATTAGGCCGGAATGACGGAAGGAAAAGTCGACTTCCAGTCGACGCTATTAAACTACCCAGGCGTTTAGCCGAGGGCTATTAAGACGTTCGTTTCACTTCCTATCACTAGAGGGCGTAACGATGGCGCAGAACAAAAAAATCCTGGTGCTCAACGGTCCAAACCTCAATTTGCTGGGCACGCGGCAACCGGAAATCTACGGCAAGCAGACCTTGGTCCAGATCGAGAAAAAGGTCGGTGCGCTGGCCAAAGAGCTGGGCGTTGAAGTCGACTTTCGCCAGTCCAACAGTGAAGGGGAATTGGTCACCTGGATTCAGCAGGCTGCCGGGAAATTCGCGGCCATCGTCATCAATCCTGCCGCCTACACGCACACCAGCTTAGCCATGCGCGACGCGATTTCAGCGGTCGGCATTCCGACCGTCGAGATTCATTTGTCGAACATCCACAAGCGGGAACAGTTCCGCCATCACTCGTTTATCGCCGAGGTGGCGGTGGGGCAGATCGCCGGATTCGGATTGGACAGTTATCTGTTGGGATTGCGCGCAGCCGTCGCGCAAGTGTGAGCAGTCGCTCGCTGCTTAGAAAGCGCCGGTCGGGATGTTCTTGCTCTTCATTTCCTGAATCAAAGCGTCCCGCTCTTTTTGTAGACTGTCGATTTGGGCTCTCAAATCACTGAGTTCTTTTTCTTTAGCGGTGTAGTTTGGGGCGTATGGCGGAGTTGGTGGGGTAGAGCTTGCGCCTCCCCCACCAGAAACCTTTTGGGAGTCATGAATCCTCGACGCAAAATCCATCGCCCAACTGCGAAACCCGTCCT
>JAERMN010000139.1 GCA_016844625.1 Deltaproteobacteria bacterium | reverse complement strand
GCAAATCAGTAAACGTCAACGGTGATGAAACCACGCCTAAGGCTGCGGCACTACGCTAACGTGAATCGCGCCCGGCTGTCCTTCGCCGCCGGCGATTCGGATCGCTTCGTCGACATGGCTGAGATCGAGCCGATGGCTCAACGCCTGCGCCGGGCGTTGGCGTTGATCGGCGCAGAACAAGCGCGCCATGACGATGGCGATAAATTAGCAGCCGACGAAAGTGTATAAGTACTCAATTTTGGACGTTGACCAAGCGGAGCGAGCGGAAAGTTACACAATGGTGACGATTAGACTACGACTTCAGTCTTAAAAAGTTTGAATAAAAACCTTAATTAGACCGTCAAAGACCCAGAGTCCGCATTTATCGATGAAAGGAGGTGAAAACACATGGTAAAGAAATTATTGAGCATTGTCGCGGCGGCGTTATTGACTCTTTCGCTCGCCGGATTGGTCCAAGCCGATGAGGTTACCGGGGCTATTACCAAAGTCGGGGAAGAAGGGCGCAGCATAACGGTGAAATCAAAGGATAAAGAAGTCACCGTTAATATCAGCGGCAGCCGCACAACCTTGGATGGCGTCGACAAGCGCGCTGATCTCAAGGTTGGCCAGAATGTCACCGTAGAGTATAAGGATGACGCAGCCAGCAAAGTCAAAGTAACTAAGGCTAAGTAGCAATCAGTAGAATCAGCCAAGACAAAGGGGGGCGACATTGAGTCGTCCCCCTTTTTTTGCGATCGGCCATGAACTGTAACACGACCGCTCTCGACCACTGAGAGTTTGTGATTTAATTGAAAATTACAAAAATCAGCGGCTGCAACTATTTAATTTCGTTAGGGTGAAATTTGCTTAAATCGATCTCAAATCGATTTATTCACAAACTCTGAGGTTGAATCGAAGAAAAAACTGCCCGCTGTATTGGTTGTTTGTGTTCGTCCAACCACGGGCACGGGCAACCGACTCAATTTTCGCGCAGCGCTTGAGCAGAACGAATTTTATGAAGCTAATTAATAGCTTGCCAGCGCCTTGCAGCGCCAAAAACGACTTGACTTGCTTGTCTATGCTCCGATATGGAGAACTGTGCCGTTAATTCGGAGCACAGCTTGGGAAGTAACTCGGAGAGATCTCATTGGGTGTAACCGAAGATATCGTCCGCTTCATTGATGAGGCTAGCTTCCACGCGCTGCCTGACGAGGTTATCTTTAGAGCAAAAACGCTGATTGTGGATGCCATCGGCACTATGCTCGCCGGCTCCGTCGAGGAAGGTAGCCGCATTTTGCAGCGCTACCTGATGCGCGCGGAAAGCCGCAACGACGCGACTGTTGTTGGCGCGGGTTTCAAAGGCTGCGGCGGCGCCGCGGCGCTGGCCAACGCCGCGGCGGGACATGCGCTTGACTTCGATAGCATTCAATTTTCCGTTTGGCCGGGAACCGCCCACGGCATCCGCATCCATCCAACGACTCCCGCCCTCGCCGCTGCGCTGGCTGTGGGAGAACCGCGCAATATCACCGGCAGAGATTTAATACTTGCCTGCGCCGTCGGTATCGAAGTCGGCTGCCGCGTCACCGAAGCGATCCCGCCCGACAGCTACCAGGTCGCCTATCAATCGACGGCCACCATGGGAGGTTTAGGCGCCGCAGCGGCGGCGGGAAAAATTCTTGGTTTGAATCGCGATCAGCTCATGCGCGCCATGGGTTTAGCCGCGACCATGGCCGGCGGTTTACGAGAAAACTTCGGCACCATGACCAAACCGTTTCATTCTGGCCGCTCCGCCGAAGCCGGCGTTCTCGCCACCGAGTTGGCTCTGGATGGCTTCACATCGGCGCCGCATATACTCGAAGCGCATCGCGGCTTTTTCCTCGCCATGGGCGGCAAACATGACCCGTCGCAAATCTCGGGAAAATTGGGCACACCGTATTTCATCATGGAGCCGGGCCTGCACATCAAGCGATATCCCTGCGCGATCCTCGTCCATCCGGCCATCGCCACGATGATTGAAACCGCCAACGCGCATAGCCTCACGGCGGAAAACATCGCGCGCATCGAAGTCGGCGTCAGCGATGTCATCACGTCTACGCTCAATCACCCCGAACCGAAAACCGGCTTAGAGGGAAAATTCAGCGTCGCCTTCCCGCTCGCCCATGCGCTGATCGAGCGTCGGGTGAGCTTAAACGACTTCACCGATGAGCGTGTCAACGATCCAAAGGTTCAGGGGTTGATGAAAAAGATCGTTGTCCGTACCGATCCGAAACTTCTCGAAGGCGACGGTAACGAAGTCACGGCTAGGCTGATGATCGAATTGACCGACGGTCAACGCATCGAGCGCTTGGCCTCCCTGGAACGAGGCAAGGCGCAGAAGTGGATTAGCATCAGCGAACTGGAAGAAAAGTTTCGCCAGTGCGCCGCGCGCGTGATCCCGGCCGATCGCGCCAAGAGAGCGTTCGATCTCGCCCTCGAGCTCGACAGCGCCAAAAGCGTTCACGGCCTCATGGAACTCGTCGGCGCCAAAGCCTAGGCAAAAAATGGACAGCAAGTTACAACGGCTACTGCCGCGCTTTCGCTACGGTTTGATCAATCCGCGTGCGCCGGGAAAAGTCCAGCGCGGTCTGAGCTACCAGTTTTATCGCATCGTGCCGCCGGACGTGATGGAAGTGGCTACCGGACTTGGACTGGACGATTACGCGCCGGAAGCGGTGGAAAAAGCCATCGGCAACTACTGGGACTGCGTTCATGCGCTGGTGCAAGAAAAAGTTGACGTCATCGTGCTCGGCGGTGTGCCAATATCCGTGCGCCTGGGCCGGCGTCGACTGCGCGAGCTGCTCGCTGAGACCAAAGAAAAAACCGGCGTCCCGGCGGACGCGCCGCTCGAAGCGCTGATCGCCGCCATGAAACATCTCGGTTTGAAAAAAGTCGTGATTGCCAGCCGCTGGGGCGACAACATCAACGAAGCGATTATCCGATACTTGCAAGATGGCGCAGTCGAGGTCGTCGGCATGACCAAAAGAAACCAGAATGCCGTGGACGCCGCGGCGATGACTTTTGAAGAAGGTTTACAGACCTCCCTCGACGTCGGACGAGAAGCGGCACGCATGGCGCCCGAAGCACAGGCGGTTTTTATCCCCGGCGCCGCGGCCATGAGTCTGCATGCGATTCCTGCCGTCGAAGCAGAGTTTGGCAAGCCGGCGTTTAGCAATCTGAGTCTCGAAGTGTGGAATAACTTGATTCGGCCGGGAGTCATCGCCCCAGTTCATGGCTGGGGTAAGCTGTTGGCGCAAGAAACTTAGTTAAACGTAATGGGAGAAAATAGATGCACTCAAAAAGCTTGGGACTGATCCGCTTAATGTCTCTGATTTCGTTGCTTTGGGCGCCATCGCTCTACGGCGCCGAAACCTATCCGAGCAAACCGTTGCTGTTCGTCACCCACAGCGGGCCCGGCGGCGGCATGGATACCATGCTCAGGCGCATCACCGACATCATGGCCAAGGAAAAACTGGTCACCCAACAAATGCGCGTGGAGAATATTCAAGGCGGCGGCAGCGCCAAAGCGATGACCTCGATCGTCAAGCGCAAAGGCGACGATCATGTTTTGGCTGGGCTCACCAGCGTTTGGGTCGCGGCGCCGCTGATCTCGACGGATATCAAGGTGAGCTACAAAGACATGACGACCATTGCCATGCTCGGGCTCGACCCCAATATTGTCGTCGTGCGCGGCGATTCGCCGTTCAAGACCATGAAGGATCTGCTCGACTTTGCTAAGGCTAATCCGAATAAGGTCAAGCAAGCCGGCGCTTCCGTCACCAGCAATCCGAATTTCGACCGCATGATCATCGGCGAAGCCACCGGCGCACACTGGGACTACGTCGCCTTTCCCAGCGGCGGCGAGGCGATCACCGCGTTATTGGGCGGACACGTCAATCTGGTGATCGGCCAGCCCGCCGACATGGGCGGTCATCTCAAGGCCGGCGCGCTGCGCGCCCTTGCCAGTTTTTCTGAGTCGCGCCTTGCCGGTTATCCGAACGTGCCGACCTTGCGCGAGGCCGGTGTCACGGCGCGAGTCTCGCGCGGTACCGTGCGCGGCATCGTCGCCCCGCCCGACATTCCCGCGTCCTCCGTGCAGTACTGGGAAGACGTCTTACGTAAACTTACCAAGACACAGGGCTACCAACAATTTAGCTCCGAGATCGAGTTGTCTCCCAGATTTCTCACCAGCAAAGAGTTCAAACAGTTTTTGGATGAGGAAACCGAAACTTTGGCCAAATCACTGGCGCGGTTGGGCGATCTAAAAAAATAACCAGTTTGCGCGCTGAATTAGGAAGAAAGAGTTCACCGCGAAGGGCCTAGCGCGGCATAACCGCAACCAAAGAAAAGATTCGGAATCGGATAATGGGTAACCGCAAAGGGCGCAATAAAACTCCGAAACGAATTCGGATTGGGGTGTATCAGGATACGCCCTGGGGTGGTGGAGCGGCAGTCTCGTGGTTACGAAGTTTGGCAGGTAACGCAAATTCTCTAGGATAGTAGTACGAAGAGCACGACGTTCGGAATATTAATTTTCCGAACCCTTCGTGATCTTCGTGGTGAGATCGGATTTTCTCATCGAGCGCGACAGCGCTGAAGGAGTGGCTTTTGGAACAAGCTCCCGTGCTCGCTCAGTTTCTGGCTGACACCGAATTCGCCGCTCTGCCTCAAGCAGCGCTCCAGGCAGGTAAACGCGGCATATTGGATTGCCTAGGAACCGCCATTGGCGGCGCCCGTTGCCAAGCCGCGAACATCGCCATGGACCTGATCGGTGAGGCCGGCGGCCAAACCGAGGTCACGCTCTTTGCCCGCGGCAAGAAAGCCGCGCTATTAGATGCGGCTTTGTACAACGCCACGGCCGCCCACGCGCTTGATTTCGACGACACACTAAGCCCGCCCGCCGCCATCGCCGGTTTGGCACTCGCCGAGCAACGCAGTCTTTCCGGCCGCGAGGTGCTCAGAAGTTATGTTCTCGGTTTTGAAGTCGCCAGTCGAATCACCCACGCCATCGGCGGCTGGGAAAACGCGCGCGGCTGGCACATGATGGGCGTCGCCGGGGTTTTCGGCGCAGCCACTGCCGCTTCACTATTGCTCAAGTTAAAGCCGCAACAAATCGTCCATGCGCTTGGTCTCGCCGCTACTCAAGCCTCCGGTTTGGTCGCCATGCATGGGTTTCTCGCCAAGCCATTTCACTCCGGCAAAGCCGCGGTGAATGGAATTTTCGCGGCGCAACTCGCCTTGCGTGGATGTACTACTGGCCCGGCGCTGGAAGGGTCTCTGAGCCTATCCCAGGCGATGGGCGGAACTCCGACACCCGACTTGGCAGAAAATCTTGGCAATCCCTATGGCATTCTCACCAATCGACTCAAACCGTTTCCTTGCGGCCGCTTGGGACATGCGGCCATCGAAGCCGCGGTGAAGGCGCGCGCCACGCACAATCTGAAGGACGAAGAAATCGTCGCCGTGGAAGTGCGAGTTGAGCCCCACGCGCAATATTTAATGGGCAAGAACGACCCGCAAAACGGCACACAGTCGATGTTCAGCATCGCGCACGGTGTTACTGCCGGACTACTTTACGGCAAAGCCGGACCGGATCAATTCAGCGACGATACGGCCAGCGATCTCAAGGTCAAAGATTTGCGCCGCCGTGTCGAAGTGGTGCCAGATCCACAGTGCGTTTCAGGCCAGGCTAAGATCACCGTTCACACCAAAACCCGGGGCGCGCTGAGTACAGATGTCCCGATCCAGAAGGGCTTCGCCGCCAATCCACTCACCGATGACGACGTAAAGGAAAAATTCCTGAGCCTTGCCGAGCCTGTTACGGGACTGGAACGAGCACAGCGAGTCATCGATCTGGTCTACAACTTAGAAACCGTCGGCGACGCCGGCGCGCTGGCGCGGCAGTGCGTCTAGGCCGATGAGCGAGAGAGCTTTTTCAATTTGTAACGGCAACCCAAGCATCGCGTGTGGCAGCATCGGAAGGGCAACCACAGAGGGTTGCCCAGACAAATTAAATTCCCTTTTGCGTGCTTTGCGTTCTTTGCGGTTAACACTCCGAATCCGAATCTTCTTTGTCTGCGCCCTTTGTGGTTGAATTTTCCTTCACGAGCACTCGATGACCCGCTCAGACCGTTGGATCGGCTCGCTGTTTTTTCTCTTTGGACTCTTCGTCGTATGGCAAGCATCCAAGTTGGAGTTTGCCAGCAGCTACGGCGCGGGCAGCGGTTTTTTCCCCTATTGGCTCGGCGTTGCCACGATCATTCTCGCGGCAGTTGTCGGCATCTCCGCGTGGCGCACTCCGTCCGGCGCTGATACGACAACCGCGCCGCACTTATCGAAGGAAAAAATCGCCGCGTTTCTCGCCCTGCTGGCTTTCGTGTTTACAGTCGAGTCCGTCGGTTTCATCCTTGCTTTCACTTGTCTCTCGGCTTTCCTCCTCAAGCTGGAGGGCGAGAGTTGGCTCCGCGCGCTCTCCGTGTCGAGTGCGTCAGGTATCGGTTTTTATCTTTTTTTCGTTCGTCTGCTTTCGGTGACGCTTCCGATCGGGCCTCTCGGTTTTTAAATGCCATGGACGTCCTGACGAATCTTTTGCACGGCTTCCAAGTTGCCTTGTTGCCGGTGAACCTACTGTTCTGTTTGATTGGCGTGACCGTCGGCACGGTGGTCGGCATCTTGCCGGGCATCGGCACCACCGCGGCGGTGTCGATTCTCTTGCCGCTCACTTTTCGTATGGACCCGACATCGGCGATGATCATGCTCGCCGGCATTTACTACGGCACGAAATATGGCGGCTCGACGACTTCTATTCTGGTGAACACGCCGGGCGAGTCCTCGTCGGTCGTCACCTGCATCGACGGTTATCAAATGGCGCTGCAGGGACGCGCGGGCCCCGCGCTGGGAATCGCGGCGATCGCCTCGTTCATCGCCGGCACTTTAGGTTTGATCGGCTTGATCTTACTCGGTCCGCTGCTGACCAAGGTAGCATTGAGTTTCGGTCCGCCGGAATATTTTGCCTTGATGACGATGGGCCTAACCACCGTCGCCTATCTGGCCGGTCGTTCGATCAGCAAAGCGCTTTTGACAACCGCTCTCGGCCTGCTGCTCTCCACCGTAGGCTTCGATATCTTCACCGGCAAACTGCGCTTCACCTTCAATCATAGTGATCTCTCAGACGGCATCAGCTTCATCACCGTCGCCACCGGCTTATTCGCCATCGGCGAAGTTTTGTTCAACGTCGGCCGATCGTCCGCGCAAGTGGAGATGTTCAAAGTCTCATCGCGCCTGCGCGATCTTTTGCCCGGTTGGCAAGACTTGCGCGATTGCCGCTGGTCGTTCATTCGCGGCACGTTGATCGGCTTCGTCGTCGGCGTGCTTCCCGGCGCGGGTTCGTCCATATCGTCTTTTCTCTCGTACGCAGTAGAGAAAAGGCGTCGCTGGACCGGAGGGAGCAAACAATGCCGACACCGCCGGCGCCATGGTGCCCATGCTCAGTTTAGGGTTGCCCGGTTCAGGCGGCACGGCGGTTCTCCTCGGCGCGCTGATACTCTACGGTGTCCAGCCCGGGCCGTTGCTCTTTCAACAGCAACCAAAACTCGTTTGGGGACTGATCGCCAGCATGTACGTTGGCAACGTCATGCTGCTTATTTTGAACCTGCCGCTGGTGCCGCTCTTCGCCAGTGTGCTGCGTCTGCCTTATCGTTTTCTCTATCCTTTGATTCTCGGCTTCTGTTTCGTTGGCGTTTACAGCGTCCGCCAAAGCGTCACCGATCTCTGGCTGCTGTCATTCTTTGGATCGCTCGGCTACCTGTTTCGGATTTACGATTACCCCGCTGCGCCACTGGTCTTGGGACTCGTGCTCGGGCCGCTGATTGAGCGCGC
>JAERMN010000138.1 GCA_016844625.1 Deltaproteobacteria bacterium | reverse complement strand
CGCCTTCACAGCCAATTCCACAATGAACCTGGATGCCGGCCTGCGCCGGCATGACGGATGATCACTCCGGTGATCTGCAAAAACTAGGATCCTAGGATTTGGTGACCGAAGGGAACCCCATCCTACGCGGAGTCATTTTATACAGTGTCAGCTTGTTCAATTCCAGCTGCCGTGAAGATCGCCTTCGCTGCCGGCGTCTCGAAGTAGCGGAGCAACGCGCGCGCGGCATCGCTGGCATTCGCGCTCAACGCCGCTGTGTAAACTGTATAGTTCTGGATCTCCGCCGGTAGCGGCCCGACAAAGCGCACGCCTTTACTAGCGTTCTCGATAATGACCGTGGTTGCGCCGAAAGCGATTTCGTTGCCGTGGCCCTTGCCGACGTGTTCCAACACGGCGGCGAAGTCTGGGTAACGGGTAATCTTGTTTTTTATCTGCGCACCGATACCGAGCTGATCGAACAGACTCTCAACATAGACCCCGGTGGATGCTTGGTTAAAGACGATCGCTTCGGCGTTGATCAGAGCTGTTTTGAGCGCCTCCACGGTAACTACGTTCGGCAGCGGTGCGCCGATTCGAATCATGACACCAACGCCGATGCGGCCGAGCGTCGCGCGATTCGATGACGCGACTTTTCCTGCGCCGACAAATTCGTCGATCACGCCATGCGGCGCAATCACGACGTCGATCATTTCGCCAGCGGCGATGCGCTTGGCAATCGCCGGCGCGGTGGCGAAACTGACTGCAACGTCGCCGCCACTCTCACGGCTAAACGCTTGGATAACTTTGATCAGCCCCGGCTGAACCGCGCCGGCGCTGAGAATATGAATTGGTTCCGGCATCGGGGTGTTCCTATTCGACTGCCATTTGCCAGACTACGATATGGCGATTGGAGTGACTTGTCGGCGGAATCTATAACGGATCAAGGACGAGCCGCAACTACTTTATTCCCCGTACTGCTGGATCAGCTTCGCTACCACGGCGGTCCAGCCGGTTTGGTGGCTGGCGCCGATGCCGGCGCCGTTGTCGCCGTGGAAGTATTCGTGAAAGGGGATGAGGTCGCGCCAGTAGGGATCGTTCTGGAATTTCTCCGTGCCGCCGAACACCGGACGGCGGCCATTTTGATCTTGAGTAAAGATGCGCGTCAAGCGTTGTGATAATTCTCCCGCGATCTGCCAGAGATTGGCCGTGTTGCCGGAATCGGTCGGGCACTCGATTTTGTAATTGTCGCCGAGAAAATAATGAAACTTCTGCAGCGACTCGATGAGCAAAAAATTGACCGGGAACCAGATCGGCCCGCGCCAGTTGGAGTTGCCGCCGAATAAACCCGTGGTCGATTCCGCCGGCTCATAGTCGACGCGGTAGCCCATGCCGTTGGCTTTGAGCAAGTACGGGTGGTCGTGATGGTAGCGTGAGATGGCGCGGATACCGTAGGGTGACAGGAATTCATTCTCATCCAACATGTAATGGAGCACGCGTTTTAATCTATGTCGATTGACCAGTGAGAGAAAGCGCCGCGGCCCATCGTCGGTCGATTGGGTTTCGATATGCTCGCTCAATTCCGGGCGGTTTTCGATAAACCATTGCATGCGCCGTTTAAAACCGGGCAGGCTGTCGACCACGGCTGGGTCCAAAGTTTCCACCGCGAAGAGTGGGATCAGGCCGACCAGTGAACGGATTTTTAAGTGCAAGTGGCGTCCGTCCGGCAGCGACAAAACATCGTAGAAAAATCCGTCTTTGTCGTCCCAGAGCTCGATGCGGTCGCCGCCGATATTGTTAATCGCTTGGCAGATATAAACGAAATGCTCGAAGAACTTGCTGGCGACATCTTCGTAGGCGGGGTTGTCCTTGGCTAATTCCAGAGCGATCGCCAGCATGTTGAGGCAATACATGCCCATCCAACTGGTGGCGTCGGATTGCTCGATGTGCCCGCCGGTGGGGAGCGGTGCGCTCCGGTCAAAGACGCCGATGTTGTCGAGGCCCAAAAAGCCGCCTTGGAAAACGTTTCTACCGCCGGCGTCCTGACGGTTGACCCACCAGGTGAAGTTCAAAAGCAATTTTTGAAAAATCCGTTCGAGAAACCTTCGGTCGCCTTCGCCGTGCCGTTTCATTTCTACTTTATAAACGCGCCAGGCCGCCCAGGCGTGGACCGGCGGATTGACATCGCCAAAAGCCCATTCGTAGGCCGGCAGCTGGCCGTTGGGATGCATGTACCATTCGCGAGTCATGAGCAATAATTGTTCTTTGGCAAACGCCGAATCGACGATTGCCAGAGCGACGCAGTGAAATGCCAGATCCCAAGCGGCGTACCAGGGATATTCCCACTTGTCCGGCATCGAGATCACATCGGCATTGTATAAATGGCGCCACTCCTGATTGCGTCCAGACAAGCGCTCCTTAGGTGGTTCGGGACCTATTGGATCGCCTTTGAGCCAGCGGCTGACGTCGTAATAGTAAAACTGTTTGCTCCACAGTAAGCCGCCCAACGCTTGGCGCATGACGTTTTTGCGGTCGGGGGCGACCGCGTCTGGAATCACAGTGGCGTAAAACTCATCCGCTTCATTGCGGCGTTGCCTAAACAGCTGCTCGAAGTTGCCGTCTAACGCATTGAATTTGCCCGGCGCGCCGTCGCTCAGACGCAAACGCACTGCGATGGTTTGGCTGGGCCCGACGGTCATCTGATAGTGCGCCGCGCCTTTGGTGCCGGTCGCGGCCGGGTTCACTGCTTCGTTAGCGCCGCGAACGACATATTCGTTGATGCCGTCTTTTACGTAGGGAGTTTCGTTTTCTAAGCCGTAGAGACGTTGCGTGTTGGTCTCGTTCCCGGTGAAGAGCAGTTCCGGCTGGCCTTCGCAGTAGAGCCAGCGGTTGCCGTAGTAGAAATGGTTAAGCTTGATCGCCGCCACTTCGGCGGCTTGTTCACGGTTGAGTCTGGGTTTGCGCGCGTCCAAGCCCCACGACCAGGTATTGCGAAACCAGACGGTCGGCAAGAGGTGCAACGGCGCGGCTTCGCTGGCGCGATTGGTCGCTTCGATGCGAATTAGAATATCGTCCGGCCCGGCCTTGGCATATTCAACCACGATATCGAAGTAGCGGTTGTCGTCGAAGATACCCGTGTCAACGAGCTCGAACTCCAGATCGCTTTTGCCGCGCCGGCGGTTTTCTTCGACGAGACGCTCGTAGGGAAACTCCGCCTGGGGATACTTGTAGAGGAATTTCATGAAGGAGTGGGTCGGCGTCGAGTCGAGATAAAAATAATACTCTTTGACGTCTTCGCCGTGATTGCCTTCGTTGCCGGTGAGACCGAAGAGGCGCTCTTTCAGGATCGGATCTTTGCCGTTCCACAAAGCCAGCGCAAAGCAAATATATTGGTGGCGGTCGGAGATACCGCCGAGGCCGTCTTCGCCCCAGCGATAGGCGCGGCTGCGCGCGTGATCGTGCGGCAAGGAATCCCACGCCGTGCCGTTGGCGCTGTAGTCTTCGCGCACTGTGCCCCACTGGCGCTCGGACAGATAGGGCCCCCAGCGTTTCCAGTTGGCTTTGCGGGCACGGTCCTGTTGCAGTCTTAGCTCTTCTTGACTCACCGGTTTCTTCCGCGTGCGTACATTTTTCTTATCGGCCATGTTAGCACATCTTGTATGGGCAGGAACGAGAGATTAAGAGTTCAAACCGGTGGGTTCGGGAACGGCTCATCGGAACGTCATGTGCCACTTCCTACCGTCAATTTCCCGACACGCTCGCGAAAATAATCGCGCCAGCTTTCTGGCAGCGCCTTGAGGTCCGCGGCGCGGCGCAGGCCGGCCAAGTCCTGTTTTTCAAACGCATAGAGCCGGGTGATATCGGCGATCGTGACTCGATCTTCGTCACGGCTGAGAAATTGAATCGGATCGCCGGCCGCGATCTCGCCTTCGCTGATGACGGCGCAATAAAAACCAGTACGCCGGCTTTTTAAAAAGCGACGCACCATGTCGCCGCGGTTAAATTTGACGCCGAGTTTGTAGCAGGGGAGGCGCGGTTCGGTGACCGCCAGTTCGACGGAACCGACGCAGAGCCGGTCGCCGACGTTGAGCTCTTTTTCTAGTAAGCCTTCGGTGCTGAGGTTCTCGCCGAAGCTGCCCCAAGGAAACTCGACATCGGGCAACTCTTTGCGCCAGAAATCATAATGTTCTGTCGGATAAACATAGACTGCCTTGCTCGGCCCGCCGTGCACGGTCAGGTCGGCTTGCTGATCGCCAGCAAGGTTAAGCGCGTTGACGCGCACCTTTCCCCCGACGGGAGCTTTGAAGATGCCGGTACGGATGATTCGGTCTTCATGAAAAATTTCCCGCGGCAGTCCAACATTGATCGAGATGATTTTCATGAGTTCTCCTTTGGCTGTTACTTGAGCCCGATGCGGTGCGAAAAGTTCTCCGTCTCATTTTCCGCGAGCACGACGCGGTCAAGGCGCAGCAATTCCGCCAGCGACCACGCCTGAAACGGACAGCCGCGCGGCGTGTGCGGCGGCTCGGCGTCGGCGATCTCCGAGACCTGGCCGAGACCGGCGTGCTGTAAATGTTCAAAGAGCGGCGTGACAAAGCGCACGCGCGCCGTGCGCTTGGCAACTTCATCACCGCCGTTGACGCGTAGCCACGCTTCGACGAAGGGACCGATCAGCCAGGGCCAGACTATGCCCTGATGATAAGCGCCGTCGCGCTCGCGCACGCCGCCTTGATAGCGCGGAGTGTAATTAGAGTCGTCCGGCGCCAGCGAGCGCAAACCAAGCGGTGTCCAAAGGCGCCGTTCGACGGCGTCGACGATCCGCTTGGCGCGTTCGCCGTCGAGCAGCGCCAACGGCAAACCGCCGACGGCGAAAATTTGATTGGGCCGAAACGATGGATCGAGTTTTCCCGGCTGATGATCGGCATCGACGACGTCGTAGAGATAGCTGCCCGCCTCATGCCAAAAACGCCGGCGAAAACTTTCTCGGCCGCGCGCCAACGGTTCTTTCCAGCGATCGTTGAACTGGCTGGCTATCCATAGGGCGTTTAGCCACAGCGCTTGGATTTCGACCGGCTTGCCGATGCGCGGCGTCACCACCCAGTCGCCCACCTTGGCGTCCATCCAAGTGAGCTGCACGCCGGGCACGCCGGCGGCGAGTAGGCCGTCTTGGTCCATGCGGATGCCGAAGCGCGTGCCTTGCGAGTAGCCGGTGAGGATCGCGTCAATGGCTTTTTGCATCGAGTTTTTCTGCCACTGAAGGACCATGCCGCGGTTATTCTGAGTCGCGGCCAAGAAGTCGTGCACGGCGACGATGTACCAAAGCGAAGCGTCGACCGAATTATACTCGGGCCGGTCGCTCTGGTCGGAAAATAGATTGGGTAGCATGCCTTCGGAAACGACCTTGGACCATTCGAGCAGAATATCGCGGGCGGTGCCCAAGCGCTCGGTCGCCAAACAAAGACCGCGCAGCGAGATGAACGTATCGCGCCCCCAATCGGTGAACCAGGGATAGCCGGCGACGAGGGTTTTACCGCTGCCGCGTTTGACGAGGTAACTGTCGGCAGCACGATGTAGCGGCGTTAAGAATTTCTGGCGGCGCTGATTCTCGGAGGCGCGCAACTTGCTGAAAAGTTCCTTAGCGCTTCGCTCCGCCGGTAGTTGACCGTTGCACAATCCTGCGGCAGCGAAAAGCAAAATCGCCGCGTCACTCGTAAGCTCCCAACGAAAACTACCGGGCGCTGCCAAATCCTCAGTGAAGTCCAAGCCGCGCTCGCGTTCTTGTTCGTAGACAAAGTATCGATACCACTCCGGCTGGTGCTGATAGGCGCCATTATGCAGGGCGACGATTCCGGGAATGCCGGGATACGGGCGCCAGATCAGCTGCTTGTCATTGATCTCCGGGTGAAACTGAAACGCGGGATTTTCGTGATGCATCGAATGATAGTCACGGCCGGAAAGGAAGGGCCTGACCGTAAGCGTCGCTTTCGCACTGGCATCTAGCAATCGCCAGGAGATCGCGACGATGGACGCGCCGTTGACGACGAAAAGTTCTTGTTCGATTTTTGTGCCGTCTACGAGAGCGAAAATCCATCTTGGCCAGGGTTCGCTCGTGAATTCGGCGATTCTACAAGCGCCGTCCGGGTGAATAATGTCCGGCGGATAGTGCTGAGAGGAAAGCGCTGAGCTGCGATTGGCGGTTTCAACTGCGGCGTCGAAGCCGTTGACCAACACGAGACGACCGGCGGGCGGTTTGGTCGCCGTGAGCAACAGGGCGTGATAGCGGCGGGTTCTAATGCCACTGACAGTACCCGAGGCGAAGCCGCCAAGCCCATCGGTCTCAAGCCATTCGTCTTGTTTCAGCCGAGCTAGATCGTTCAACATAATGATCGCTCATCTTGCGCCGATTACTTCTCGATAATTACTCGAGGGCACCGCCCTAGCTTTGCTCTGATCGTTATCCATAAGTTTCGGCTGGACAGGGCGGATGTGGGACACACAACAGATTCTGGTTAACCACTCAAAACGTGGTAACTTCTGCGCTACCCCTCTTTAGCAAAGAGGGGCCAGGGGGAGATTTTTTGCACTCACGCGGCTTCATCGTCCCACAGGACAGCCAATCGGCTACGAAAAAGCCTCCCCACAGCACAATCAAATCCCCCTTGATCCCCCTTTTCCAAAGTGGGAATAGACAACCGGGAGCCTCTGCCCCCTCACCCCCGTGTCCAGCGAACAAGATGTGTCGCTGGATTAGAGCTTTGCTGGGGGGACTCACAAAGTTTGACATTTACGGCAATCGAGAGAAAGCCTCCAATCCGTGAACCGCTCAGGGTCAAAGAAGAGGAGGCTAAAGTGAATAGTGGCAAAGAGAACCTAAAGCACACGAAATGGGAAGGCAAGTTTGTCGTCAAAAGCGCAACAACTGAAGCTTCAATAGAAGTTAAGTAAAACGCCGGTCGACGTATGAATTATACCGCTCGAATTTGTAGGTCAAGTCTCCGTTTGAACCCGATCACCGTGATAGACTGGTCATACGAGTCGTAAAAGGAGCTTTCATATATGCCACGAAACATTATTATGGCGGCCTCGCTGCCGGCGGCGCCGGAAAAGCTGTTCGACATGTATCTCGATGCCGAGTCGCATGCGGCGTTTACCGGTTTACCGGTAACGCTCGAGCCGCGTGTGGGCGGTGCGTTTCGCGCCTTCGACGGCATGCTGTCGGGCACCATTGTGCATATCGAGCCGAAGAAGTTGATCGTTCAAACTTGGCGGTCGGTGAACTGGCCGCTTACGGCGATGGACTCTGTTCTGACGCTCTCGTTCTGGCCCGCTGAAGATGGGACTCGGATCGAGCTGGTCCACGCCAACGTTCCGGAGGAAGATTTTGCGGGCGTCAGCCAGGGTTGGGAGAAGTATTATTGGACGCCGTGGAGAGACTTTTTGATCGGCAAAACTGTGTCGCCTATCACTTCTGTTTAATTCTCGCGAGATTTATTTTTTGCCCCGCGGCAGCATCGGTGACGTTCGGGTCTAGCGACGGCGGTGGGTTTGCCATTTCGGGAAGTTTCATTTTGTTTCTCCTGTTTTCAATTGGCACTTGACGGACGCAACATAT
>JAERMN010000137.1 GCA_016844625.1 Deltaproteobacteria bacterium | reverse complement strand
ATTGGAACAGCGGCTGCAAGCGAGCATTCAAGCCCTGAACGCTGAGGTCGAAGAGAAGGGGCGTTTAATTCAAGCGCGCGACGCTGACATCAACTCGCTTAGATCGGAAACTAAAGTTCTCACGGCTCGTTTGCATGAGAAATTAGACGCCCAGGGACAGAGCGAAGAGCTTTTGCGCGAGGAGTTGCTGAAGGAAAAGCAGCGCAGCGAAGATCGGGAGTCGGCCAACCGGGAGTTGCAGGAGCGCATAAACAAGGAGCAGAAAAACTGGGGAATACAGCTCAGCCAGTTGCAGGCAGCGATGCAGACGGGCGACGGCGATCTAAAAACGCTCAAGAATCAAGTGGCGACAGTGACCGGTCAATTGCGCGAGGCGGCGGCCGCGAAGGAGAGAGTTGAAGAATCGCTCAACGAACATCTCCGGAGAGATGAAAAGCAACGGCAAAGCCGGGAGAGCGCCAATCGGGAGTTAGAAGAACGTTATCGCAGTGAGCTCAAGAGCCTTGGCGAGCAACTCGGTGAAAAAGATGAATCACTGAAGATCCGCGATAGCGAGCTGGTGGCGTTACGGAACCAAGTTAAGTCCCTAGCCGAGCAGCTGAGCAAAGTGGAGTCGGCCAAGGAGCGCGCCGCGACGTTACTCCAGGACAAGATCAAAAACGAAAATCAGCTCAAAGCGGCGAGCGACTCGGCGCAACGCGAGTTAGAGGAAAGTTTCAAGCCCAAGATCGCGGCTCTGGAGCGCCAGCTCAGCGAAAAACTGCAATCCGTGGGCAGCCGCGATTCGCAAGTCATGGCGCTCAAGTCTGAACTGGCCGCGGCAAACCGGCGCATGAGCGAGCTTACGGCGACCAAAGAAAAGGCCGAGAACCTGTTTCAAGAAGCCGTGCGCGAGAAGGCCGATCTCGCGCTATCGAAAGACACTTCCATCAAAGAACTGGAGGAGAATTTTAGCGGCAAGATCCTCGCGTTCGAGAGTCAGCTCAATGAGAAAGAGCTGCAACTTAAGGGTCGTGAGGCAGAGCTAGCGACTTTCAAGAAGCAGGTCGCCGAACTGAGCGCGTCGAAAGAGCAGTCGACAAGAGCGATCCAAGAAGAGCTGCGCAAACGAAACGAGCTGCTGAGCGAGAAGGAGGCCGACGCGAAAGCGCTGGAGACGCGCTTGGCTGAGAAAGTCCGCTCCCTCCAAAGCGAACTGGCTGAGCGACAGGAGTTGCTCGGTGGCCGTGAGACCGAACTGGCGGCGCTGACGGCGAAGGTCGCCAGTCTCACGAGTCAGCTCAACGATGAGGGCGCAGTCAGGGATCAGTCGACACGATCGCTTCAAGAAGAGCTGCGCAAGAGAAACGCGTTGCTACAGGAGAAAGACACCGCGACAAAGAGCCTGGAAGCGCGTTTTACGGAAAAGGTCCGTGCGCTGGAGAGCGAGTTGAAACAGCACCACGGGCTGCTCACCGGCCGCGAGACGGAACTGGCCGCGCTGACGGCGAAGATTGGCAGTTTGACTACGCAGGTCACAGACGCGGGTGCTTTGAACGATCAAGCCGCGCGATTACTCCGCGAAGATGTCAGGAAGAAGAATGATCTGCTGCTGTCCAAAGAAGCCGCGATGAAAGGGCTCGAGCAGGGTTTGACCGGCACCGTTCGCTCCCTGGAAAGCCAGCTCAATGAAAAGCAAGAGCTTCTTAGCACCCGAGAGCTGGAGCTTGAAGCCCTCATGTCAAAGATGAGCAGTCTAGCCGGACAAGTCGCCGAGCTGGAGGCGGCGCGGGAGCGTTCAGAACGTTTACTCCAAGAAGAAGTGCGAGAAAAATCGGCGCTCTTGGAGGCTAAGGAGTCGGCGATCGGCGATATGGAAGAGCGTCTGAGTGGAAGAGTTAAGAAGCTCGAGCGCCAACTGAACGAAAAACAACAGTTGCTGGAATCCGGCGGCAACGAGCTGAACGACGCGCGCGCGCAGATGCTCGACATGAGCGAACGGCTCCAGGAAGTCGAGACGGCCAGAACTGAGCTTGAGGGCATGCTGCGCGAAGAGCGGCAGAAAAACGATAAGGGTCTCATGGTTTTGGCGCCCGAAGGCGAAGAGTTGGCAGCCGGTGCCAACGGCCATGGTAGTGGCTTGGAGAGTCTTATCAGCGAACGGGACGAGCTGGTCAAGACTCGCGATAAGTTGATCACCGATCTGATGACCGAGCTCAAGGACAAGAAGACCCAACTGGCGCGCCATGAGATCGACGTTTGGCAGGGCATTGAGCGGCGCGGTGTCTGGAAACATCGCCTGTCGAAGATCGGCATTCGGCTGAAGGATTAGCGCCAGCGCCGAGTGGAATGTTGGGGACTCGACCAATCCGCAAAGGTCATTTTTCACCACGAAGGACCTAGCGCGGCAAGGCGTAGCGCGCGACGAAATCCGCCGCGCCGCCAAAACCTGCGACCGCGACTGTACCGCCTTGGAGCTGCTCCGGGGTCTTTATCTCCGGCTGAGTCATCAGCCAATAATCTAGAGTAGTAATGCCGCCGACGACATGAACTGGATCCGCACCGGCAAGTCCCGCGCTGACGATGCCTGGCCCGAGGCTTGAATGAGCGGCGTATCGCCAGCGGTCTGCAAAGTCAGTGCGGCGTGAGGCGTAAGGAGTCCGGCGTGCGGGAAAATCTGCGGTTACTTGAGCAAGTAGCTCGGTGATTGCGCTATGCGCAGGATGCTAATGCCTTCGGTGTCTTCGACGTAGCGAATGAAGTGATATTTATTCTCCAGCTCGTCGTATTTGAGCGGCGGCGCCTCGGCGCGGCCGGCTTCGATGTTGGCGCAGATAAAATGCGGCCCGTCGTTTTTCAAACCGTGCGCCACGGCGTCTTTCAGTTCCTCAACCGAGTTCGCCGTGCGCGAGCTTTTGATGCCGGCGTTCAGCGCGATGCCGGCGAAGTCGATATTGCCGGCCGTGGCCACCGTTGGCTCGCCGCCGGAAGATTCGTACTGTTTGTTGTCCCAGCAGATGTGGATGAGATTCTTCGGCTGGTGCAGACCGATGGTCGCCAGCGAGCCGAGATTCATCCAGAGCGCGCCGTCGCCGTCGAAAACGAACACTTTACGCTTTGGCAATGCGAGCGCCAGACCAAGACCGATGGAGGAACAAAGGCCGAGCGTCTTTACTTGGATGTTGCCGTCACTCGGTCTGACCGCATTCCATTCATTGGTCGAGCCGCCGGCGGTGGTGACGAACAGCTCGTCTTTGATCAGCGGCGCAATCGCTTGCAGACATTCAAATCGTTTCATACGGGGTCCCCGATTACAGCACCGCGCGCGTGAGTAAGAGCGCGACCGGCCGCTTTGATGTGCTCGCCAGGGTCACGGCGCCGGCGATGTCTTGCTTCACTCTTGCCGGGTCGCGCATGACGATGTGTTTGATGCCCAAACCTTCCAGCACCGGTTCGGTGACCAGGCCGAGCATGTGAAAAGCGTTGTCGCCGATATCGCCGGCGTAATAGATCAACAGCAGCACGGGAATGCCAAATTGTAGCGCGGTCGTAGTCAGACCGTTGCAGCTATTCAATAGGCCGCCATTCTGCATCAACATGGCCGGTTTTTTCCCGCCTAAGTGAGCGCCGGTGCAGACGCCGATGCCTTCTTCTTCCCGGCCCACCGGAACATGCGCGATGGCTTTGTCTTCGTAAAGCAGATTGATCAGCTGCAGCATGTTGATGTCGGGGACGCTCGCCACCAGATCGATGCCCGCTGCCTTGAGTCCGGCCAGTATGTTTTGCGCTCCGGCGATGGTGCCCATGAATCTTGAACCTCGGCTCCCTTCTAGAGAACCGCGCCGGCGGTGTCAAGGTTTGGCGCTGAAAAGATTGACACTCACCGGCCGATTCTGTTAGCAGAGAGAGCGTCCAAAAACCGAAAGCGTAGCGAAGTAATATTTGTCTTAGCGAGGAAACATGCTGAAGCACGGCTTTAGAAGATTGGCTTTCATGGTTGGGTTTGCGATGTTCATTCCGGCATTGCATGCCGCGGAGTATCCCAACAAGACGATCCAGATTATCAATCCTTTTCCACCCGGCGCGGTGACCGACATAGTCGCGCGCCTGCTGGCGCCGAAACTTTCGGCGAGTCTCGGTCAACAAGTGGTGATCGTCAACAAAGCCGGCGGCGGCGGCGCAGTGGGCATTCAAGCGGCCAAAGATGCAGCGCCCGACGGCTATACGATTTTGGTCACACCGCCCCCGATCGCGCTGATTCCGATCATCAACAAAAATTCTGCTTTCACGTTGAAAGATTTCGTTCCGTTGACGTTGGCGACCAGTAGCCCGAATACCACGGTGGTGAAAAGCGACGCGCCGTGGAAAAGCTTCGAGGAGCTAATCGCCGACGCGAAGAAAAATCCAGGGCAGCTCACCTATGGTTCGGCGGGGCCGGGCACGACGCCGCATTTCATCGGTGAGTTGGTGAAGTTAAAGACCGGCATCGATATGACCCATGTGCCGTTGGGATCGGAGTCGGCGGCGGCGACTGCCGTGTTGGGCGGCCATGTCAACGTTGCGTTCCTGACTTTGGGCACGACCCGGAGCCATGTCGAAGCCGGCACCCTGCGCGCGCTGGCGGTCGCTTCCAACCGCAGGCTCAAGGATTTTCCCAATGTTCCGACTACCGTCGAGAAGGGCCATCCGGAGCTCAATCTCAAAGTGTGGGTCGGCTTCTTCGCGCCGGCCAAAACGCCGGCCGCGGCGCTGAAGCGTCTTTCAGCGGCGATCAATGAGGCGTTAAAAGACGCTGAAGCGATCGCCAGCATCGAAAAGGCGCAAGCGCTGATCGAAAACCTCGGCCCCGCCGAGTTCGCCAAGTTTCTCGGCGAAGAAGAGCGCAAGTGGTCCGAAGTGGCGCGGGTGGCGAAGATCGCGCAGTAAGCTCCTTTCGGACCGAATTCATTCTCACCACGAAGGGCCCAGCGCTGCGAAGCCGCAACCAAAGGAGAAAAGACAATTTTCACCACAAAGGTCACGAAGGACACGAAGATTTTCGTAGGGTGCGCTTCGCGCACCGATCAGTCTCGGAATATTTCGCGCCAAGACGCCAAGGCCGCAAGGGTTGGAGAAAAATGGTGAAGATCGTATTTTTGGATTATCTATCTTTCCCTTTCGAACTTGGCGTCTTTGCGTCTTGGCGCGAGTAATTCTCCTCGTATGGGGTAGGGTGACAGGGGAATTTGCAAAACTTTCGGCTTTAGTAATACGAAGAACACGAAGTTAAGAATCTAGATAACGAAACCTCCGTGTCCTTCGTGCCTTCGCGGTGAAATTGTACTATCGGTCGTGGCACGAACTCGCATCTGTAATTTTCGACGACTCAAATCCGCACTGACATGAGACGGGCCAATATCACTGTTGCGCTCGCGCTTGTAAGCGCATCGGCGTTTTTATTATTCGAAGCTGGCCGGTTTAATTTTGGCACCCTGCGTGTGCCGCAGACCGGCTTCTTTCCAAAGACGCTGGTAACTCTATTGCTGCTCTTGTCGCTGGTCTTGCTCGTCCAGGCGCTGCGTCGCAAAGAGACTGAACGGGGTTCGGAAAAGATCGCCGCGGATGGCTGGACCAGAATTGCCGCGACTCTGGCGACCATGATCGGATTCGCCCTCGTGCTTGAATGGCTGGGGTTTTTGCTCAGCACGTTTGTGCTGATGGTTCTCCTGCTGCGCGCCATCGAAGCGCCACGATGGTCCAAGGTGTTCACGGTGGCGTTGGTGACAGCTCTCGCTGTATATGGTCTGTTCGCGTGGCTGCTCAGCGTGCCGCTACCGGCTGGCGTGTTAGGATTTTAAATTGGATATTTTCACCAACGTCGCGCTCGGCTTCTCGGTCGCGCTCAGGCCGGAGAATCTGCTGTTCTGCTTTCTCGGCTCACTGGTCGGGACCTTGGTCGGCGTTTTGCCGGGCCTGGGTCCGGTCGGTGCCGTGGCGTTTCTGCTTTCGCTGACTTTTAAGATGGAGCCGGCGAGCGCGATCATCATGCTTGCGGGGATTTATTATGGCGCGATGTACGGTGGCTCGACGACGTCTATCCTCGTCAATATTCCCGGCGAGACTGCGTCAGTCGTCACCTGCCTCGACGGTTACCGTATGGCGCGCCAGGGGCGAGCCGGCGCGGCGCTTGGCATCTCGGCGTTCGGCTCGTTTATCGCCGGCACATTTGGCGTGGTCGGCTTGATGTTTCTCGCACCAGTGCTCGGTCGAGCAGCGCTCAGCTTCGGCCCGCCGGAATATTTCGCTCTCACTCTGGCGGGACTGACGTTAGTCTCGTATCTCACCCAAGGCTCGATGGTCAAGGCACTGATCATGGCGATTCTCGGTCTGCTCGCCGGTACTGTCGGCATGGATCCGATTTCCGGTGAAGAACGCTTCACCTACGGCACGTTGACCTTGCGCGACGGTTTCGGTCTCGTGCCGGTGGCGATGGGGCTGTTCGGCATCGCCGAGGTCTTAGAGAACTTGGCCGTTCTCAGCACGCAGTCGGTTTACCAGACGAAGATTCATGGTCTGCTGCCCAACCGCAAAGATTGGCGCGACAGCGCGGCGCCGATCGCGCGCGGGTCGGCGCTCGGTTTTTTTCTCGGAATTCTTCCCGGGCCGGGGCCGGTGATCGCCTCGTTTGTTTCCTACGCGATGGAAAAGCGCTTGTCGCGCTATCCGGAAAAATTTGGCACCGGCGTGATCGAAGGCGTCGCCGGACCCGAGGCGGCGAATAATTCAGCCACCGCCGGTTCCTTCATTCCTTTGCTCTCGCTCGGCATTCCCACCAGCGCGATCATGGCGCTGTTCATGGGCGCGCTGATGATCCACGGCATCCAGCCGGGTCCGCTGTTTATTTCGAAGTATCCGGAACTTTTCTGGGGCTTCATCGCCAGCATGTACGTTGGCAACGCGATGTTATTGGTGTTGAACCTGCCGCTCATCGGCATCTGGGTGCGCTTGTTAAAGACGCCTTACGTGATTCTCTTTCCGTTGATCTTGCTGTTCTGTCTGATCGGTGTTTACAGCCTCAACGCCAACGTCACCGAGATCATTATCATGCTGGCCTTCGGTATCATCGGATTTTTCATGCGCCGAGTCGGTTTCGAAGGCGCGCCGTTTATTCTCGCCATGGTGCTCGGCCCGATCATGGAAACATCCCTGCGCCAGTCGCTGCTGATCTCGCGCGGCAACTTCATGATTTTTGTCAATCGGCCGATCTGTGCTGTGCTAATCGTGGTGACCGCGGCGTTTCTGATTTGGCCGATATTCATGAGGAAGAGAAAAGACGATTGACCACAAAGGGCCCAGCGCGGCAAAACCTCAACCGAAAAGAGATCGGATAATGTAACCACAAAGGGCGTAAGGCGGCAAAGCCGCAACCAAAAAGGATTCGGAGCCGGAAAATTAACCGCAAAGGGCGCAAAGAGCGCAAAAAGGAATCGGAATTGTAGGGGCAACCTCCTGCGGTTGCCCTGCCGATCCTTTTTTCCAACGGCGCCAATAATTAGGCGAAAATTAGCGCCGTAGCTAGCGTTGATTTTTTCCAATGTTGCGGCTGACAGCGTGGAAGCGGTGGCGCTCAACAAC
>JAERMN010000613.1 GCA_016844625.1 Deltaproteobacteria bacterium | reverse complement strand
ACCATCCCCATCGAATACGTTTCCCGTTCATAACCTCACATCGCTCTCATCGGTTCAATAAATTAGCTGATTTAACTGCCGACGCTCGCCCGGTTTTATCATGGCGACGGCGCTAACTCACCAAACAACGAACACTTTTGTGATGCCCTTTGGGCAAAATGATGTGTATCAAGGGTTTGCTAAAACGTCATTAGGTAATCCCGAGTATTTTCGGGAGTCCCAAAGGGTATGATTTCTGGACTCGGATTTGCTCAAGTTTTTTGCTGATGGCTTCGGGGCCGGACCAATCCGAATTCCGGAAACAGCTAACTCAATGCAGGATGATCGAAAAGCACAATCAGTAACCCAACCGGACAGCGAGCCGGAGAAAACCGCCGATGTCGTCGCTTTGCCGGCGCTGCCGTCTTTCTCCTTTGGCGACGCCAAGAACATTCTCGAAATCGAGGTCCAAGCCGATCAACTGCTGAGTTACATCAACAAGCTCACTTCCCTCGCCGACCGCGCCTGTAGCAGTGCGATTCAGCAGTCGGAAACCACCCTTCGCGTCGAAGAGAATCGCCACAGCGAGGCTGTCTACCTACGCCGCCACTTGGATCAAGCCAACGCGCAATTGCGCGACCAGCAACGCGCCCTGGCGCGCTCAGAGCAATCCTCGCGCACGCAAGTCTCAGCATTGGAAGGCCAACTCCATCGCCAAGAAATCGCCCGCCTAGAGCGGGAAATCGAAGCCCTGCGCTCACGCAGCGAGCGAGATACCGTCCTTCAGCCTTCAAAAAAAACCGAGGAACCAACGCACGCGGCGATTCAGCAGGAAGTCGCTCCGCTCACTCAAGAATTGACCCAACTCAAACAACAGCTGGCTACACGCGACGAAACAATCGAGGCGAAAAATCGCATGATCAAATCGATAGAACTCGACTTTCATGCCAAAACCGTGGAACTGGAGCAGCGGTTGCGCGACGCCCAACAAGAACTGCAGAACCAGGAAGCAAATCTCAAAGAAAAAGATGCGCTCCTACAAGCGACTGCGGCCAAGGAAGTGGAGATGGGTAACCTGATCAAGCGTCTGTCCAGCGAATGTGAGCGACTTAACCGCGAGCTCCAAGAGAAGACCCAAGCACTCGCAGGCGTCGATTCGAACAAAGTCCCCACTGCCGGCGAAACCAAAATTTGGCGCAGAGTCATCGGCCGCCTGCAAGAAGACCTGTAGTTAAAAATTTAGCTTTTGCGGTTTTACTGTGAAAAAAGTATTCACCATGAAGGACACGAAGTTCACGAAGGTCGAAATTTTAATCATCCGAACCCTTCGTGATCTTCGTGGTGAACAAAACAAGCTGAACGACACCCATGATCCAGACAAAAGCCTGAAGAGCCAATTATTCTAACCCAACGGTTTTAGCCCGTAGAACCGCTCCGCGTTGCGGTGCAGCACGGCGTGCTTGTCATCGTCGGAAAGATGGTCGTTCTCGATGATCTCTTCAATTTCATGCTTGCAGTATTCGTTATTAACCTCATGCGGATAGTCGCTGGAAAACATGAATGGCTTGTTACCGACGGCTTCGACTAAATGATGCAGCCCCTTCTCGGTGCCTTCGCAGCCGACAAAAATTCGCCCCGCTTCGACGTGGCGGCGAATATAGTCGCTGACCTTTTCACCCGGCTTGAGCTGGAGATATTCACTGCGCGGATCGTATTGAATGTGAGTTTCCCAACCGCGGTCGAACCGTTCTAAGCAAGTCTGTAACCACGATACCCCCGCTTCCATAAAGCCCACGCGCATATTGGGGTACTTGTCGAAAAGACCGTTAAATACAAAACCGGCGAACGCCACCATCTGGCTAAACGCATGACCCAAGCCGTTGATCGGCGCATAGGGCGTTAGCCAATCCATGCCCAATCCTTCATGGGCGCCGCCATGGACACCGATGCAACAGCCGAGCTTGTTGGCTTCGGCGTAGAACGGCCAGTACTCTTTATCGCCAAGATGGCCTTTGAAACCGGTGGACGGCAGCATCACCCCACAGAATTTTAATTCGTTAACCGCCCGGCGCATTTCTTTGATCGCCTCCTCCGGCTCCTGCAACGGCACCAAGGCCAAGCCTTGAAAGCGCGGACTCTTTTTCAAATAGGTATCGGCGAACCAGTTGTTCCACGCGCGCGCCACGTCGACGGCGAATTCGCGGGTGATCACTTTGCCGAATGCCAAGCCGCCGGTCGTATAAAGTACGGCACGCTCGATGCCGACGTCTTCCATGAATTCCAACCAGCCATCTTCGCGCACCGGGCGAAACGCGCCGGGGACCAATTGATATAAAGTCGCCGAATGCAGATGATCGAGCGGTGGAAAAATCCTGCCCTTGAAGCGCCCGCTTTTAATGTAAGGCTCTGGCATGTACTGCAAGAGCGCATCCCAATCCTCCATCACATGACCATCGCCATCGACGACGGGAATTCCGTTGCGTGCCATTTGTCGCCCTCCCTCGATTTAAGGATAGATAACACCTGTCTAACTCAAAACGACTGTGCCATTCAATGACAATTCGCGCGGTCGATCTGATATCGATAAGAGGATGCTCTTGACACAAAACCGACTCACGGCATAACTTCGCTTTAACGAATCCT
>JAERMN010000136.1 GCA_016844625.1 Deltaproteobacteria bacterium | reverse complement strand
TCGTCGAAATATTTTTCCGCTTCCAATTCCTGGAGAAAGCTCAGATCGACGAACTGCTCCGGCTTGGCCGTCTTCGCCTGGGCTATCTGCCCGACGGACATGTCGATCAGGTTCTGAATCCCTTTCATCGTCGGATACGGTTTGAGCGGCGTGCGTTTCAAATAGTGCTGGTAGGAATAATCGAGCACCTCGGCGTCGTTGGTGCGCATGTACTTGGCGAGAGATTTCAGCGTCGCCGGCTTGTTGGCGAATATGTAGTAAATACTTTCAACGTAAGCTTTCAGCGCCGACTTGACGGTGCCGCGATGAGCTTTGATGTAACTACGCGAGGTCGCCAGTCCGCTGCCTTGCACCTCGAAATCGAGATCCGCCATCTGAATGATTTCGACAAAGCCCGCCTTGAGAGCTTGCGGCACTTCCGATGGGTTAAAGAAAGTCGCGTCGATTCTGCCGGCGCTCATCGCAGCGAGCCGTTCCGGCCCGGTGCCGGTCGGGACGAAGGACACGTCTTTGTTCGGTTCCAGATTGAATTTCTTGAACAGGATCAGCGCGGCGTTATGGGTCGCCGAGCCGAAGCCGCTGATGCCGAAGCGTTTGCCTTTGAGCTGCTCCATGCGTGTCATCGTTCCCGGACGAGCCATCACGCTCTGGTCATAAGAGTTCTCCACCGCTCCCACCAGCACGATGTCATGGCCTTGCAAGTTGGCGATGATGACATTGCCGACGGTCATGAGCGGCGGATCGCCGCCGGTGAGCGCCTGGATCGCCACCTGTCCGCCGCGCAGAAAGATCAGCTCGACATCGAGCCCGTACTTGCGAAAGATGCCTTCGTCTTTCGCCACCCAGAGCTGCGCTTGCCGCGAGCTGATCGACGGATAACCGATGCGCAGTTTTTGCAGCGGCTGCGCCGAAGCCGGCGCGGAGAACCAACCCGTGAGGATCACAGCAAGGGGCGTCGCAAGATGAAGTTTCATAAGGCTATCCTCTGATGTATGCCATCGTTGCTAAGCCGTCAAATGACCGCAGCCTAGTACGGTGCAGCCGAAACCGAAACTCGGAATATCTCGCGCAAAGCACGCCAAGGGCGCAAAGTTCGGATACCTTCGTAGAGGCGGGTATTAAACCCGCCCTGCTCCCGACCCTTTGGTATATTTCATGCCTTTCCTGGTTAACACTTCGGGGTATTTCTCGTCCCGCCATTAGTTGACAGTATGACGCCGTGCATGTTTACTGCCGGTCATGTGGATCAGGCTATCGATTCTCGCCGTAGCGCTGCTGGGGCTCACCTCGGCCGCATTCGCTCAGCTCAAAAAAGTCCGCTTCTCGGTCAGCGCCGCTTCCATCGCCGAGATGCCGTTTCGAATTGCGCAAATCAAAGGCTTTTACCGGGAGGAAGGACTCGAAGTGGAGATCATCTTCATCCGCGGCGCGATCGGCATGCAGGCGCTGCTTGGCGGCTCGGTCGACTTCACCTCGGCTTCGGGTTCGACCATCGCTGCCGCGGTTCGTGGCATCCCGGTCAAACTGGTCTTCATCGCCTCAGCGAAACCGCAATTCGACATGGTCGCGCAAAAGGAAATTCGCACCATGGCGGATCTTAAAGGCAAATTCGTCGGCATTTCCTCGCGGGGCGGCGCCGTCGATTTACTCACTCAGCTAATGGTCCAGAAACATGGCCTGGTGCCCAACAAAGATGTCACGAGCCTGGTCATCGGCGGCCAAGAAGACACGGTGCTCGCGCTCCGCGCCGGACGGATCGCTGCCGCGCTCCTGACCCCGCCGCGGCCGTTGATATTAGCCCGCGAAGGTTTCAATCGTATTGGCTACTCCGGCGACTATATGCCGACCTACCCAAGCGGCGGCATCGGCGTCACCGACGAGATGATCAAAAACAAACCTGCCGAGCTGTTCGCCTTCGTCAAAGGCAGCGTGCGCGGTTTGCAATTTGGGCGGCAAAATCGTGCCGAAGCGAAGAGGATTGTCACCGACTATTTGGCGATCAAGGACGCCGCCCTTGCTGATCAGCTCTTCGATCTCTATCTCAGCCGTCTACCGGTCAACGGCTCGGCCGACGAGGCGTGGATGAAAGGCGCCATCGAGTTCACCCAAAAAAGTCTAGGCGACGCTTCGAAGGAAGCGTCGATCAGTCAGGTTTTTGATTTTAGTTTTGTGAATAAAGCCGTGCGGTAGTCGTAGAAGAAGAGAAATGATTTAGCCACAAAGAGCCTAGCGCGGCACAGCCGCAACCGAAACTCGGAATATCTCGCGCCAAGGACGCAAAGGGAAACCTTGTCATTTCGAACAAAGAGAGAAATCTTTCTTAGATCCCTCGCCTGCGCTCGGGATGACAGGCCCTCTGGCCTGTCACTTTGCGATCTTTGCGACCTTGGCGCGAGGAATATCCGAATCCGAGACGTTTCTGTTCGTAGGAGAATTTGCGCAAGCCGCGCGAACTCTGAGCTATAGTAGTACAAAGTTCACAAAGTAGGGGCGGGTTTGAAACCCGCCCTTATTCGGATTCGGAGTATCAACCGCAAAGAGCGCAAAATACATCCCAAGAGAAAATCCGAAGGTAGGGGCGTATGGCATACGCCCTGGGGTGGTGGAGCGGCGATTGCCCAGCGACGAAATTTGCACAGACGATGCAAATACTAATGGTTAGCAATACGAAGATCACCGCGTAGCGGCGCAGCATGCTGCGCCCTCATCCAAACCCTTCGTGTCCTTCGTGAACTTCGTGGTGAACAATCCAATCGGATAGCGCACATATTCCCAATAAAAGCATAACCATCGACCTATGAGCGAAAAACATGTTTCAACACGCATCCCAGTCCTCATCGCCGGCGCCGGCCCTGTCGGGCTCGCGCTTGCTATCGAGCTCGCGTATCGCAACATCCGCTGTCTAGTCGTCGAACAAAGCGATGGCAGCGTCGATTTCCCGACCACCAATCTCGCCAACACGCGCACGGTCGAACATCTGCGCCGCTGGGGCATCGCCGATCACATGCGCTTTGAGTCGGGCTATCCAACCGACTACCCGCGCAACTATCTTTTCGTCACGCGCATGGACGGCTACGAGATCGCCCGCTTCGATCATCCGGCCAATGGCGCGCCGGACGCGCGCTCGCCGCACAGTCCTGAAGGGCGCTTGTGGATTTCCAAGCCTTACTTCGATCCGGTGCTGCATAAACATGTCGCCACCCTGCCGCAAGTCGAAGTACGCTACGAAATTTCCTTCGAATCGTTCCAACAAACCGATGGCACGGTCAGCGCCGAAGTTCTCGACAAGAAAAGCGAGCGGAAAGAAACCATCGAAGCGGACTATCTCGTCGGCTGCGACGGCGGCCGGAGCAATATTCGGCGCACGCTGGGAATTCAATACGAAGGTGTTTTTTCTCAGGGCATGAACGTCGCGGTGCTGTTCCGTTCACCGTTGCTGAAAATGATTTCGCACAGCCCGGCGGTGCAATACCAAATCATTAATGCGCAGATAAACGGCGCCATCGCCGCGGTGGACGGCAACGAACTTTGGCGCTTGAACATCCGCAACGTCACCCAGGAACAGATCGACGCGTTGAATGCGCCGGAGAAACTGCGCTTCGCTCTCGGCGAAAATATTCCATTCGAATTGCTCGCCGTGCGCCCGTGGACCGGACACTGTGTGGTTGCCGACCGATACCAAGGCGGGCGTGTCTTTCTCGCTGGCGACGCGGCGCATTTGAATTGGCCGGCCGGCGGCTTCGGCATGAACACCGGCGTCGGCGACGCCGTCGACATCGGCTGGAAACTCGCCGCGAGCCTGCAAGGTTGGGGCGGAGCGAATTTGCTCGATAGTTACACGGCGGAACGAAAACCGATCGCCATGATCAACGTCAACGAGGCCGCGGAAATGCGCGCCAGCTTCGACAACCAAACGCCCTTCTCAGCGCAGATCGGCGCAGACAGCGATGAAGGCAGACAGCTGCGCGACAAAGCTCGCGCCGCGATCATGCGCACCCGCGCGAAGGAATTCCAACATGACTCCGCTGGAATCGAATTGGGCTATCGCTATGAAAACTCGCCGATCTGCGTCGCCGACGGCACACCGGCGCCGGAACTCGATCACGGCATCTACGTGCCATCGACGTGGCCCGGCGTGCGCGCGCCGCATGTCTGGCTCAAAAACGGCCGCTCGACGTTGGATCTGTTTGGCAAGAAATTTGTTCTGCTGAATTTCTCCGGCGCGAACACAAGCACGATCACGGACGCGGCGAAACGAGTCGATTTGCCGTTCGAAGTCATCACCCTCGACGAAGCAAAAGTGCGCGAGATTTACGAGCGCGACCTCGTCCTCGTCCGTCCCGATGGCCACGTCGCCTGGCGCAACGATGCGATGCCCACGAATGCCGCTGCAATCATTGACAAAG
Source organism: Deltaproteobacteria bacterium (assembly GCA_016844625.1). Taxonomy (GTDB): domain Bacteria; phylum Desulfobacterota; class Binatia; order UBA9968; family UBA9968; genus DP-20. The sequence goes on along the minus strand of JAERMN010000136.1, from coordinate 3,189 downwards.
TACGCGGCGCGCTTTAGTTCAAGAGTCCGCACTTTGCCGTTTGAGTTGAGCGTCATTCCGGCAGAGTCTGCGAGAGCCGGAATCCAGGGAATTTGAAGGAAACCTCGATTCCGCATGGGCGGGAATAATGATGACCGCAGCTCAGGCTTGTTCAGCGAATTTTGGAGGCAGATAACATGAAAGAAGTCGGCAACAATCAAATAACACCTAAGATCATCGCGCTACCAATACTTCTACTGATTCTGTTCCATGGGCCGGCCTGCTTCGCCCAACTCAAGAAAGTCCGCCTGGCCATTCCCACCGTCGATATCGTCACCCTGCCGTTGAAAATGGCTCAGGCGAAAGGCTTCTATCAAAAGGAAGGGCTGGAAGTGGAGATCATCTTGATCGCCGGCGCGTTGGGCGTGCGCGCGGTGCTGGGCAATTCGGTGGAGTTTTCGACCGCCTCCGGATCGATCCTGAGCGCCGCGGCGCGCGGCGTTCCGGTCAAATTGGTTTCGGTTATCGCCGCCAAACCGACCTTCGATCTGATCTCCGAGCCTAAGATCCAAACCTTCGCACAACTCAAAGGCAAAGTCGTCGCCATCACCACCCGCGGCGGCACCTTCGAGCATATTACCCGGCTGATCCTCGAACGACACAATATCCATCCCGACAAAGACGTCACCATTCTCGCCCTTGGCCGCCAGGACGAGCTTCACCTTGCTCTCAAGGCCGGACGTATTTCCGCTGCTATCTACAGCCCACCGCGGAGCCTGATGCTCTATCGCGACGGCTTTCACAAACTCGCCGTCTCCGCCGACTATTTGCCGGCGTATCCCATCGGCGGCTTGGGCGCGACCGATGAATTGATCAAAAACCAGCCGGCGACTATTCAGGCATTCGTCCGCGCGACCTTGCGCGGCCTAGCCCACTACCGGCAAAACCGCGGCGAATCGATCAAGTTCATTCTCAAGGAATTAAAAATGAGCGATGAAGCGCTCGCTGGGCAAATGTTCGACTGGCACCAAACCGTGCTCGCCGACGAAGCCCGCCCCAGCCAAGCTTGGATCAACGGCGTGCTCGATTTCACCAAGAAAACTCTAGATATCGCCACGCTGATCTCCGCCGATCAAGTTTTCGACTTCAGCTTCGTCGACAAAGCGGCGCGGTAGGAGCGCAAGCAAATCTCTCCCCCGGTCTTTCGTGCACGTGCTCGAACGAACACGACTTGCAAACAGGATCGCCATTAACGCGCGCTGGCGTAGTATTCGACGCGGCGCTCAAAAAAGGCTACTGCTTCGGAGACCGCGAAAGCGAAGGAGAACACGATGATCACCAGGGCCCAGAACTCCTCCATGAGAAAATGTTGCGAATAGAGCTCGAACAATTCACCTATGCCGAGAATGGCAATTAACAGCTGGCCGATAACCACACCCTTAACGCCGCGGATCACTCCCAATCTTACGCCGGCCAAAATCTCCGGCAGCGCGCTCAAGATAAGCACTTTGGTGTAAAGTTGCCGGCGCGTCGCGCCGAGAGAGCGGGCCATTTCGACTAGCGATCGGTCCGCCTGTTTAATGCCTATCTGGGTATCCAGAATAATCACGAAGACCGCGAAGAGAAAAACCGTGACCACCACAGTGGTTTCGCCGATGCCGATCAGCGCCATCAGGACCGGCACCAGCGCTGAGATCGGCGCGCTGACGAAGATATTGACCCACAGGCCGAGGATCTTGCCCAAGGTCGTTACTCTTGCCATAAGCACGCCGACAGGAATGCCGACGAGAAGCGCGAGCGACATGCCGAGCGCAAAAGAGCGCAGCGAGATCGCCACCGCCGCGCCGAATTTCGCCGTCGGGATAATCGTAATTCCCGCGCCAATCACGCCGGAAAATGGCGGCACAATCGTCGATAGCTTGGCCTGGCCAACGATCTCCCAGATAACAAACCACACCACCAGTGAGAAAAGGATCGGAATTTTTTTGCCGAACAGAATCATATCAGCTCACGAGGCTCGAAATGATCGCCACGCGCCGCTAAACATAACGCTTCAAGATTTGCCAAATTTCGTCAACTGTATCGAGATAGTTCTTATCCCGGCGGATCTCGTCGGGATTTCCGCCGACACGGTCGATCCTTGGCTGGATGACTCTCGAGATTGTTCCAGGGCGCGGCGATAACAGGAAGATCTGATCGGAAAGGTAGGCCGCTTCTTCGATACTGTGGGTGACGAAGATAACGGTTTTGCTCTTATGCCGGAGCAGATCCAAAAGCTCTTCCTGAAACTTCCGCCGCGTCTGTTCATCGACTGAAGAAAACGGTTCGTCCATCAAGATAATATCGGCGTCGACGGTGAGGGCGCGCGCAAGGCCGACACGCTGGCGCATGCCGCCCGAAAGCTGGTGCGGATAGCTCGCCTCGAAAGTGGACAAGCCGACTTCGGCGATATGTTTGCGCGCGATTTCATCGCGCTCTTCCTTGGCCAAGCCGCGCAGCTCCAGACCAAATGCGACGTTGCGCAATACGTTCGCCCAGGGCAGCAGCGCGAAGTCCTGGAACACAAACGCGCGCTCAGCTCCAGGTCCATCGATCTTTTTTCCTTTCACCCAAACCTCGCCGCTGCTAGGTGAAATGAGTCCGGCAATAATCTTAAGTAGCGTGGTTTTGCCGCACCCACTGGGGCCCAAGAGCGTGCTCAGTTTACCTTGGGGAAGCGCGAGATCGACGCCCGTGAGCGCTTCGACGCCGCTCTCGTAAACCTTGCCGACCTGTTTGACCTCGACGATGGCGTCAGCCGGCATTCTCAAGACCTCGCATTTCCGGCGGGAAGAGCCTGAGCTCGAGCCGTTCGAGGGCGTGTATCGTCAAGGCGGCAAAGATAATTATCGAAACAATCGCCGCGAACATCTGCGGATAATCGGCCACCGAGCTGTTATAGGTAATCAGATCGCCGATTCCCGTCGGCGTGATCAGCAGCTCGGCAATCACAATGCCGATGAATCCCATCGCCACTCCCAGCCGCAGTCCCGCGAAGATCAACGCCGCCGCATGGGGCAGAACGATCTGCAAAACTTCCTGTCGTTTTGTTCCAAGAAAGGCGCGGCACATTTGGACGAGCGACGGGTTGGTATTGCGGATGCCCTTGTAGGAATTCATCACGATCACGGGTGCCGCCAGCACGACAACAGCCAATACCTTGGAAAGAAT
>JAERMN010000612.1 GCA_016844625.1 Deltaproteobacteria bacterium | reverse complement strand
AGGGTTCTTGGGTCGGTTACGCCGAATGGCGGCCAGCCGGTTGGATAAGTCGTGCGATTTGCCGCGGCGCGTCCAGCGCCGAATGCGAGCAGTCATATGGTGTGAAGCCAGAGATCGACCGGTCGACCTTTGCCGGTGATCTCGACGGCTAGGTTGTGCGCCAGGACATCGGCCTCTTGGTGCGCGACGCCACCGGCTTTTGACGCCGGCATATCCGCACAATCACCGATCGCGTAGACGTTGTCCCATTTGGTTTGCAGCGTGTCGTAGTCAACGCGAATGCCCGTTTCCGTGTCGGCGAGGCCGCAGTCGAGTAAAACCTGAGCCGGCCGATGTGGCGGCACCATGACCAACAGGTCATAAGATATCTCGGCATTGTATAATCCCTGGACGACTTTCTTTTCTGGATCGATGGAGCGGACGACGAACTCATAGTTCTGTTTAATGCCGCGCCGCTTGCTCTCAGCGTCCATCCAGACGACCGGATCATGGGCCTCGCCGGTGGGCTCGGCTTCGCGGGTAAAATACTCGATCTCGACGTGATCGCGAATGCCTTTTTTTCGGAAATAGCCGTCGAGCATCCATTGCGCCTCGTAGGGCGCCGGCGGGCAGCGATAGGGACCGAGCGGCACGCCGACGACTACCCTGCCACCACGAAAATTCGCCAGGCTGTCGCGCAACCGTACCGCCGAGTCCATTTCCCAAGGATGCTGCGACGCTTCGGCGAAGCCGGAAACCAAGTCAGGTCGAGTCTGCAAGCCGAGAGAAACGATGAGATAATCGTAGCTAATTTTTTCTTTTTCCAGAGCGACTTCTTGGCGCACGGGATCGATGCCGTGAATCTCCGATTGAATCACTCTGACGTTGCGCTTTTCCAGGATTTTCAGACTACGGCTGATGTCGCGCGGCTGGCGTTCACCGAGCATGACAAAAAGAAATGCCGGCATGAAAATATGATCGGGCCGTCGGTCAACCAGGATCACGTCATGATCGGCGCCGAGCTTACGCCCCAGTTGCGTGGCGGCCACGACACCACCGCAGCCGCCGCCCAAAATGACGATTTTTTTGCGTTGTGATAAAAGTTGCATGTCGATAATGGTTCTTCTGGCTCCCGTGTGGCTAATGTGTCACGTTTGGTTTGTTGTGTTCGCCACGAAGATCCCAGCGCGGCACAGCCGCAACCGAAACTCGGAATATCTCGCGCCAAGCATGTCCTGAGCTTAGTCGAAGGGACGCCAAGGCCGCAAAGGTCGGAGACAAATGGTGAAGATCGTTCGTAAGATTATCTATCTTTCCCTTCCGAACTTGGCGTGCTTTGCGCCTTGGCGCGAGACAATCCGAGACTGACCGGTGCGCGAAGCGCACCCTACGAAAACCTTCGTGTCTGGAGCCTGTGGTGAGCCCCGTCGAACCATGCCTTCGTGGTGAATTCTACTTTTCTCATATCGGTTGCGGCTTTGCCGCTCTGGGTCCTTCGTGGTAAAAACTTCTTCACAATAAACCCGGAAGCGCCTCAATAATCACACCGGTTTTTCTTTGTCGCCGAAGCGCTGCTTTGACCGTTGAGCCAACCCCTGCAGGTTTCTCAAGCGTTGCTCGCGCCAGAGCGCCTGCTCTCTTCTACCGTCCGCGGTCAGCTCCTTACCGAAGCCAGAAGTCGAGTGCAAAAGCCAAATCACTAGCTTGTCAGAAAGGTCTTTAATCCATTCCATAAAGTTATCCACACACCGCTTCTGCTCAAAATATTACTGCTACGAGGAAACCTGATGGCGCGCTGTCGATCGGGGTGTGATCCTGTATCTGCGCTGACGCTTGGAATTTCAAATGGCAGATTTCAGATTTCATATCTGGAATTTGAGATTTGATATTTGCAATCCCGAAGGGCATGCCTTCGTTCCGGAAGGATCGCACTCCGATCGGCGTTTTACCGCGAACAAACGGGGCCAAGCTATTCGTAACATCACCGAGCACCGTCACCGTTTGTTCAACTATCTGAGGAAAGTATCGATTTGCCGAAGCTTTTCGCTCGCGTCGAGCAAGCCTTGCGGGGTTGGGCCCGCTTCACCGATCAGTCCGACTTGGCGCAGAAACTGACCGATCTGCTCATGGTCGCGCGGACTCACCGGTGTGTAGGGCCGGCAGGGATTGCCGATATCGACGCCAAAATGTTTCATCGCCGACTTCATCACCGGCGGCAAACCATAAGCGCCCCACTTGCCGGGAAACAACGCATAACAGCGCGCCCAAAAGCGCGCGGTTTCTAAATCGCCGGCGCGAAACGCTTTGACGATCTGCGCGCCGATACGTGTCCCTGGCGGCGGCATGGTCGCGCCCGAGCCACCAAGCATTAAAGTCACCAGCAACGGCTGCATGGTCGTGAAATAGTGACCGCGCCCGGCGAGTTCGATTTGCTCGATCAAGCGCGAGATTTTCGTAATATCCCGCGAGCTTTCCTTGAAATAGCGAATATTGTCGATCTCGCTAATCTTAACGAAGGCATCCGGATTGTGATAACAAGTAACCGGCAACGGGCTCGCCGAAGCCACTTGGGTGTAGAACTCCATCAGCTCAGCAATGGTTGGCTGCCCGCCCCAGGGCCGGAGCGGCATCAGCACTTGAATAAAATCGCCGCCGACTTGCGCCGCGTATTCGGCCAGCTCGATGACTTCGCGCGGCGCCGGACTGGAGCACCCAAGTATCACGGGAACACGCTTGCCGATCATCTCGGTGGCGACTTTGAGAACTTCTTTGCGCTCCTCGCGCGAGAGCATGGTGTATTCAGCCGCCTCGACCGCGGC
>JAERMN010000135.1 GCA_016844625.1 Deltaproteobacteria bacterium | reverse complement strand
GTCGCGTCGAACTCGATGCCGGAGCGTTTGAAAAGTTGGTAAAGAAACCAGCCGCCATGAAAGTGGCCGATGGTCAAACCATCCGGCTTGGCCACGTTGTACATATGGTTGGCGCCGATCAGATGGCCGGCGCCGGGCATGTTTTCGACGACGATGGCCGGCTGGCCAGGGATATGTTTGCCGAGATGGCGCGCGATCGTGCGCGTGTAGGTGTCGAAGCCGCCACCGGCGGAGGTGCCGACGATGATGCGCAGCGTTTTGCCTTTATAGTAAATGTCCTGGGCGCCGACGAAGTCGGCCCAGACCAAGATTAAGCTTAGTAAGATCGAGTGGAAATAAATGATTCGCTTGTGCATTTGGAGCGCGCGCCCTTTCGCATCGAGAGCTGGGCAAATGTAAGGAAAAGGCAAGTGAGTGTCAAGATAGAATCATCAGTTTGACACCTCGGCGCTAGGGCTGTAAATTTCCCGAAATGGTTTAGATTATTAGCTTGGAAACATTAAGCAGAATGAATTCAAGAAGATTTATCGCGCCAAGACGCAAGCTCGCAAGCAAGGATTCTTACTTATTTCTCCGAACCTTGGCGCCCTTGCGTCCCTTCGGCGTTGCTCAGGGCATGCTTTGCGCGAGTCATCTTTTTCCGGTCTGGCAAGCTAACTCCGGGCGAAACTTTCAATAGTTTGGTAATTTTATTGATTGAACGAGGACTGCCAAGTTTCGGGAGAACGACAATGGTTAATACGACTGGGTTGGCGGCGACGCATATGGAGTGTCGTGATTTGCCGGAATCGTTGGCGGTGATGACTGAGCTTTTGTTATTCGAAAAGCTTTCCGAGAAACCAGGTGAAGTGACGCTGAAGCATCCCAACACCCATTGGCTTTTGGTGTTGCACGGGGCCGGTCCGGACGCGCCGGCCAAACCGATGCACAATCACTGGGGCGTGCGCGTGGTTAGTCCGCAAGAAGTCGACCGCGCTTACGATTACTTAGTCGCGCATAAAGCCCAGTACAAACTCGGCGCCATCGGCAAGCCGACCTGGAGCCACGGCTCTTATTCTTGCTACTTCGTCGAGCCCGGCACCAACGGCTGGGAGATCGAGTGCTACGAGGCTTTTAATCGCAAGCAGGCGACGGCGGAGCGCTTCGGCGCGGTTAAGACGGCGCATTGGGATCAACTGTTGCCGGAAGAGCGATTCCCAGGGAGAGGCTACGTGCCGCAAGGATTTACCCACGGGACATTGGTTTCGACCGATTTAGAGGTTAGCAAAGAATTCTACACGAAAGTATTAAACCTGGACGTGCATCGCTTCAGCGATAATGTCATATACATCAAGCATCCAAACACCAAGACGTTCGTTGTCTGTGCGTTACGTCAGAATGCGCCGGTTTTCTCGCCTAATTTTCGCAATACTTTGACGGTTGCGTCGAAGGACGCGGTGCAAGACGCCTATCGGGAATTCACTGAAGCGGGGAAGACTTTGGGCGTGAGTGAATTGTTCGAGCTTAAAGAAACGGGAATTTCCGCGTCGTTTTGCTTCAGAGATCCGGGTACGAATTGCTGGGAAATCTCCTCGGCGAATTGAATAGTTTCGTGTCATATCCTGTTGCTAACCCGACAATGCTGTGTCGCGATCGCAAAACGCGCATAACTGTCATTCTGAGCGTCAGCCAAGAATTTCGCATTTCCTGCCGCTTACGAAGACGAGATTCTTCGGCTACCGCCTCAGAATGACATCGCGATAAGTCTCTAGGATGACAAGGGGCTAGTGTCCTGGCCCCGTAGTTCGCTGAACAAATCGATGCATTATTCGGATGATCCCCCTTTTTCAAAGGGGGATGTTATGAGTATTTTAGTAAACGTATTTCTGGGTCAGGACACTAGATTGCCGGAGACAAATGACCTCAAGCGGTTTATAATTCACCTCAGCAGTAAGGCGAGCAATTTATGATTGAAAAACCACTGGAACAGATGGGATTACGGGATCTGCGCGGGATCATGCGACAAAAGGTGCCAGCGGAGGCGTGGACGCATTTTAACGGCGCGGCCGAGACCAAGGCGACGTTTCGCCGCAATCCGCGCGCGTTTCAGCAGTATCTGTTTCGCCAGAAAATTTTTCACGACGTCACTGAGCCGGATATTTCCATCGAGCTGTTCGGACACACGCTGCCGATCCCGGCGATCACCGCGCCGGTGGGAAGTTTCAGTTTGATCGGCAAGGACGCCGAGCGCGAAGTGGCCGCGGGCACTGAGCGAGTCGGCGCGATGATGTTTACCAGTCAAGCGGCGAAGTTCGATCCTAGAGGTTGGCGCGGCGCGGCCAAGTCGCCGCTGGTTTTTATGGCTTACATGAACCGCGGCAAAGAAGAAATCGAAGAGTACGCCAAGACGGCGGAGGATTTGGGCTTCGCGGCGGTGGGTATCACCATGGACACAGTGAAGCCGGTCAAGATCGGCGACGAAGTGCCGCTCTCGACCAAGGACGGCAAGCCGCGCAAAGGTCACAAGTCGACGCCCAAAGACATCGAGTGGATGAAACAGATGGTGAAGCTGCCGGTGGTGGTCAAAGGCATCATGGGCGCGGACGACGCACGCGCGGCGGTGAATTCCGGTGCCGATGCACTGGTCGTGTCCAATCACGGTGGACGCATTCTCGATTTCAATCGCTCGGCTTTGGAAGCGCTGCCGGAAGTCGTCGAAGCGGTTGGCAACAAAGTGCCGGTGCTGCTCGATAGCGGCGTGCGTAGCGGTGGCGATATCGTGAAGGCAATGGCTTTGGGCGCCAAAGCTATTCTCACCGGCCGGCCAGTTGCCTGGGGCGTCGGCGCGTTCGGCGCGCCGGGCGTGGAGCGGGTATTTAATATTTTCGCCGAAGAGATGCAGCGCGTGTTGGTCATGACCGGCGTGGCACGGCTGGGCGACGTGAGTAAAGCGATCTTGTTTCGTGACACGGCGGATGGAGTGCGGGCCTTATGATTTACGTCATCTGGGGAATTGTCTTTGTCGGCGGCATTTGGATCATCGCGACCTACAACACGCTCACCTCGTTGCGCTTGCGTATCGACAACGCTTGGCGCCAAATCGATGTCCAGCTCAAGCGGCGCTACGATTTGATTCCCAATCTGATCGAGACCGTCAAAGGCTACATGCAGTTCGAACAAGACACTTTGCAAAAAGTGATCGATGCGCGCAGCCAGGCGATGGGGTCGAAGGGTGTCAAAGACGCAGCCAATGCTCAGGCCGCGCTGACCCAATCTTTGGGCCAGGTGTTTGCGCTGATGGAAAATTACCCCGATTTAAAATCCAACCAAAATGTCTTGAACCTGCAGGAAGAACTGACTGGCACCGAAAGCCGCATCGCGTTCGCGCGCCAGTACTACAACGATCTGGTGACGCAGTACAACACCAAACAGCAAGTGTTTCCATCTAATATGATCGCGGGTTTTTTCCGCTTCCAAGCGAGCGAGTTGTTTGCCGTGCCGGAAAGCGAAAAGGCGCTGCCCAAGGTCGATCTCAGGTTGAGTTCTTAAGTAACTGAATTCACGAGCGGGGTTTTAACCCCGCTCGCGACCAAAGGGGATGCTCGCCCCTTTGGAAACCCCATTTAGTTGTCCCCGCCTCACGAGGCGGGGTTAAATTGAAATCGAGGTTTTCCCTGCCGGAGATTGGCCAGCCCCAAGATTTTGTTGCGCGCCAAAACCGCAATAGTTGGATTAGCGCGCTGATCATCTTCAGTTTCATCCTGTTTTTCATTCTTGTCGGCCTGTCGGTCGATTACGCGTATCTAGATTCCTTTTCGCCCGCCGCAGCGCCGATTCCGATGGCGACCTTGTCGGCGCTGGGTTTTTCCACGATCATGACGCTCACGGGGTTTTATTACGGCGCCGGTTGGGTGCTCGCGTCGGTGGGCGCCGAGCCGTTGGACGGTAAGATTCCCGAGCACCGCGAGCTGCACAACGTGGTGACCGAGATGGCGCTGGCATCAGGCTGTCCGATGCCGAAAGTATTCGTCACCTACGATCCTGCTCCGAACGCGTTCGCTACTGGACAGGATGAAAAATCGTCGGCGATCTGCGTGACCACCGGCTTGCTCGCCTTGCTCGATCGCGACGAAACTCAAGGCGTGGTGGCGCACGAGATGGCGCATATCCGCAATCACGACACGATGGTGATGGTGTTGGTGAGCGTGCTTTTGGGCGGCATCGCGCTGCTCGCCGATTGGGCGCAACGTTCGGCGTTCAGCTCGCGCCATACACGACGCGCCGGCGGCGGTTACGCGCTGATCGCGATCCCCGCGCTGCTGCTCGTCGCGCTGTCGCCGTTAATCTCGCGCTTGATGGCGATGGCGGTGTCGCGCCAGCGCGAGTATTTAGCCGACGCTACCGCCGTGGAATTTACCCGCAACCCGCTCGGCTTGGCACAGGCGCTGGCGAAGATTCGCGATGCCGCCATACCGTTTCACAAAGCGACGCGCGGCACGGCGCATCTGTTCATTTTCAATCCGCTACGCCGCCCGGTCGACGAACGCGATGGCAGCCTCGCCGATCTTTTAGCGACTCATCCGCCGATCGAGCGAAGAATCCAGTTGCTCTACCAAATGGCCGGCGTGCCTTATCGAGGCGTTCAAGAGTCTAAAAATTCGGTTCTTATGGGGTTACTGTGAAGAAGTTTTCACCACGAAGGACACGAAGAGCACGAAGGAAAAAAGATTTTGCTAATGGGTAACCGCAAAGAGCGCAAAGAACGCAAAGGATCTAGGTTTCAGATCTGTGGGGCAACCGCCCTGTGGTTACCCTTACCGGTGCTACAGAGGGCACGAAGTTTTGATTCACAAATATCCGAACCCTTCGTGTCCTTCGTGATCTTCGTGGTGAACGAAATCAAGGTGATAGTGCCAAGTTACCCGCACGGACGCCTGAAGAACCAAAATTCAACCACTCAACGGAGTGATTTAACGTGATCGGTTGCCCGCACTGTAACCGTGAGATGAATGAAGTCACCGTCCGGGCCAATCCCGGCCAGCTGATCGTTCTCGATCAGTGCGGCCAATGCGGCGGCATCTGGTGCGACAAGTGGGAGCTGTTTCCAGTGGACCCTGATGAGGCGGCGAGAATCGATCCGCTCAACCAAGCGTTGCTGAAAGACCCGACGACGCTCACACACAAGCCGCTTTATTGTCCGCGTTGCACGGCGGCGCTGCATGTTTTCGCCGAGCCGATCTTGCCCAAGGATATTCAGTTGCAACGTTGCGGCCGCTGCGACGGAATATGGCTGAATCGTGGCCAGTTTCGCCGCTACAAAGAGTTTCAAAAGAGGACGCGCGCGCAGAAGCTCGGCGCGCAAGCGATCGTTGCCAAACTGCCAAGCGTTTACCAAAATCCGAAATCTTGGATCGTCACCGGCACCCAAGGCATCTATGCCTATCCGCGCGGCGAGCCGGAGCCTGATGACGTGGTTGAAAAAAGTCTCAGTGCGGCCGGGAAGGTTATTCTACAAAGTTTGCTGCGGTTGGTGCTTGGCGTTTGACTGGGCATCAAAGAAATTCGTTTAGAACTTCTGGCTGTGAATCAAATCGAATCCCCCTTTGAAAAAGGGGGACGAAAGGGGGATTTGGCGTTGCGTCGCTGGAAAATCCCTCCTGACCTCCCTTTGCCAAAGGGAGGAAAAGATTCGGATGGCTGAAACTGTTCAACGAGCGGCAAGAGGCGAAACTAGTCGCCGGTTACAACGTCGCAACAAAGTCAATCTCCACGAGGGCGCCACGCGGCAGGTCGGCGACGGCGACTGTCGAGCGTGCCGGTTTGGCTTGGCCTAGGTATTCCGCATAAACTTCGTTCATCGCCGCGAAGTCGGTGATGTTTTTTAAAAACACCGTGGCTTTGACGACGCGGTCAAGCGACGAGCCGCCGGCAACTAGCACCGCAGTTAAATTTTCCAAGACCTGGCGAGTTTGTTCCGCTATGCCGCCGGCGACCAGGTTGCCGGTTTTGGGATCGAGGGGAATTTGTCCAGATGCGTAGACAAAATCACCGACCTTGATCGCTTGCTCATAGGGACCGATCGCTTTGGGTGCTTTGTCGGTAGCGACGGTTTGTTTGTTCATGATCTGTCCTCCTGTTTGTGCGGCCATCCTACGCCGACTCAAAGATGCTGGCAATTCGTGGCGAACAAGACCTTGCGCCGGGTGAAAAGTTCGTCCTATGATGCGCTCAGATTGCGATTCCAAGGAGGAAAGGCGATGAAACGTTCGGCAAAAATAATCGGCCTCGGTTCTCTCCTTATTTCTTCACTCGCTTGGGCGCACGGCGAGCATGAAGCCGGCGGGCTCAAAGCGATCGCGCCGCTGTGGGTTTGGGCGGTCGGTGGCGCGCTTGTGCTCGGCGTCGTCGCAATTCTTTATCGCCAAGCGAAACAGGGACGCCTGATCGGCGAGCGCTTCCACGGCTTTAGCCGCAACGCTCGGCTGTTGCTGGTGCGCAGCCCGTTTAGCGGCTTGTCGGCGAGCTTGCTCCGGCTGCTGTTCAATCTTTATCTTCTTGCCATCGGCTACGACACGTTATTCGTCGCCACGTTCGCGGCGATCAATTGGACTTGCCACGGCTTGTCGGTCATTCCTTCCGGCGTACTTTCCGACCTGTTCGGCCGGCGCCGGGTTTTCTTGATCGGCTACAGCGGCAACCTGCTCGCGACTACGGCGGTAATTTTCGTCACCGACCCGACGCTGATGTTGATTCTCGCCGGTGTCATCGGCCTGTTCGAGGGCGGCCATGCCATCGTCGGGCCACCGTTCATGGTCGAGCAGAGCCGTGAAGACGAACGCGTGCATCTGTTCAGCCTCAACGGCGGTATCCAAGTCGGCGCGGCGAGTGTCGGCAATCTCGCCGGCGGCTTGTTGCCGTTATTATTCGCCTCGCTGTTTCATGTGAGTCCAGATAGCGCGCCGGCGTTGCGCGCCGCGTTGCTGTGCGCGTTGCCGGTGATGCTCTGCTCGGTAATTCCGATTTACTTGATTCGCGAAGAGTGGCAGTCGATCGATATCCGCCGCTGGGTCAAAGGTATCGAAAGTTATGGCCGCATCGGCATGCTCGCGCTGACCGAAGGGCTGGTCGGATTCGGCATGGGATTTTCGGCGCCGTTTTTCAATCTATTTTTCGACCAACATTTGAAAGCCACGGCCACCCAGATCGGCATGATCTTCGCCGTCGGTTCCATCGCGTCGGCGCTGCTGACGTTATTCACGCCGCTGATTGTGCAGCGCTTTGGCCGCGTGCGCACGGTGACGATGGTGAAGCTGCTCGGCATCCCTGCGTTGGTTCTATTAGGCATGTCTGACAGCCTTGCTATGGCCGGGGTTTTTTACGTGATCACGATTCTTTTCGTCGGCGGACCTTATCCCAACAAAAGCATCTCCGATCCGATCTACAGTCTGTTCGCCATGGAAGTGGTGAAAGAGCGCGAGCGCGGCACCACCAATGGCATCATGCATGCCTTCGTCGAGTTCCCGATGGGCATCGGCGCCGGCTTGGCCGGGCCGCTAATGGCGATGGGTGACTGGCAGACCGCGTATATGATCGGCGGCGGCGTGCTGGCAACGGCGTTCATACTTTACTATTTTTA
>JAERMN010000611.1 GCA_016844625.1 Deltaproteobacteria bacterium | reverse complement strand
CTCCAGCGCCGATGGTACTATGCGGTTGCCGTATGGAAGAGTAGGACGCCGCCGGATTTAAATTAAACAGCCCCAACTTCGAAAGAGGTTGGGGCTGTTTTTATTGAAGCGCTAGCGAGCGATATTATGGCAAAGTCAATTGACGTCACTAACTCTACTGAATCTGGTCCGTCACTCCACCAGCCCTTTTAGAAATGCATCCTTCGGGTCGGCGTAAAACTCGATACTCACTTTCGTTGCCAGTTCGTCCGGTAGTTCAAACAATTGCCGCCGTGACGAAATCGGCATCAACACCGTCGTCGCGCCTTTCTCCACAGCCAGTTCTGCGACCGCGACCGGATTCGGAATCATCTCCACCGACCCACCCAGGTTAAGCGAGCCTACGATGATCAGACCACCCTTGATGCTCCGTTCTATGAGACCGCCGCACAAAGCCACGAGCACGCCCAAACCCAGCCCTTGTCCCGACGTGTCCGCATCTATCGCCCGCAGTTGCACGGAGAATTCATGTGCGCGCGGGTCACGGTCCCCCACCAGTTCCTTCGCGCGCGTGTAAAGGTTCTGCTCACCATAGCGGACGCTCTCTCGGAAGCCGGGCGCTACTGGCGCGTTTAGAATTTTTACTCCGCTGCCCGGCTCGACAGTCACTTCTAACCGATACAACGCAGGCGTCGCCCCACCGCCGCCGGGGCTGATAGTCCAAACCTGACCGGGTGGTAGCGGGTCGCTCTCAATGCTTTCGTCGCTGTGCATCTCTGGCGTCGAGACAAACTGCTCCACGCCCTCTATACCCAGGTGATAACTAAAACTCGTGTTGCGAAACTCAGTCCGCAGCAGTCGCTTCTGTTGCTCCTTCACCCGACGGCGTGATTCCAGCGCAAGCCGGACGATCAACTCCAGGTCCGCATCCGGGATTGTCATGGCCGGGTCTGGATACAACAGCTTGACTAGGCCGCTTACTGTGCGAAGCTTGTTCCAGCACTCCGCCAGAAAATCGCTCACCAGACCAAAATGCTCCGTCAGGTGCTCGCGCGCACTCACTTTGGGAAAGTCCCAGCCCGGGACGTAACAATGGATGCAATCCATAAAAGCCGTGTCGGCTCGCATTTCCGGCGGCAAAGGGCTTAGCTCGACTTCGCGGATTCGGGGGTAGAGAGACGGTTAAATAGTTGAAAAATCGACATGTGGGTTGGAAAGTCTGCACTACAGAGCCGTTGCCGCCGCGGCTTGAGCAGTGGTGATCCTGGGTGGCGGTTGGGCCGGTAGTTCGAGCTTGAGTTTGTCGAGCAGGAGCTTTAGCTCCGGCTCAGGCTGAGTGGTGCGGGTAAGAATGATCTCACGCCCGTCGGTGGTCGGCACATGGACGTCGATCATTTGCATGGCGGCTGTTGGCTTTCACATTAAAGTGACAACTTCTTGCTGATTATTTTGATAGCTGTGAATGAACAAAATGCCGGGGGGGTGATGCCGTCCCGGCATTTTTGTTTAGACCAATTCGGCGGCGGCGAGTCGGACGTGTTCGGCGGAGACTTGCTGGCACTTTTCATTGGCGGCGGCAATCAATGCGCCGCGGGCCAGATGGTTGGCTTTTCGTAAGAGACCGCCCGAGCCTTGTTGGGTGGCGGTGATGGCCGGGTCAGAGAAGAGCTGAACCTTGACTCCGGTGATCCGCAGATGGTGGGCGAGATAAAGTTGCATCTGTTCGAGATCGATTCCTTCGAGATGGCTTTTTGCCACGATGCGCGAAGCGAGCGGCAAGGAGGAGCGGTACTGAAGCAGATCGATGAGATTATTCTGGCCCGCAAGAATCACGGGCAGATGAGGTTTGGAGTCGACATCGAACTGGCAGAGGGTATGCAGTTCGGCGAAGACATCGAGCCGCAAAAGACTGGCCTCATCGATGATGAGGAGCGGTTGGATTTTCTTGTTTGCGAGCACGACGATGGCGTGGCGAATGATGCGCGTGAGAGCAGCCCGGGAAAAGCTTTTGGTCTCGACATCGAGGGCGGCGGCCAGTTGGTTCCGTGAAATCGGCCACGGTCGATGCGCAACCAATTAACTTTGCTGCGCGCGCGGCTTGGCCTGCTCCATCGCGATTCTGTTGATTTGGTTTAGCGCCTGCGCACCCGATGCTCCTTCGATGGCTTTAACCGCGATGTCCTGGACCTGGCGCTTAGCTTCATCGACTTGGACTTGCAGCTTTTCAATCTCCGCCGACTGCCGCGCTACCGTGTCTTGGAGCGCTTTGATCTGCAGTTCGCTCAGACGCTTTTCCGACTCGCCATTGAGTTTGAGCAGCGTCCGTTCCTGTTCAAATTTCTGCTCGGCCGCGTTCACCGCGTTGGTGACGGCAAGATCCACCTCGGTTTTCAGTCTGACCGCGAAGCCATCGATTTCCTTTTGCAGGCGCGACCATTCCTCTTCTTTATCTTTCAGCGCGGCTTCACGCTGTTTCCAGCTTTTTTCAAGGTCTTCCTGTTTCTCTTTGTTCTTCTTTTCGAGCGCACGCATCTCTTCGTCGTATTTGTCCTGGGCCTTCTTGCGTTCCAGCGCCTTTTTGTATTCGTAATCTTCCACTTCGCGTTGGCGCAGCTTTTTGAGATTGTCCTCGTATTCCTTCTCTTCGCGGCTGCGCTGCAGCTGCTCTTCGGACCAGGCTATGCGTTGTGCGGAAATCTCCGCTCCAAGCTTTTCTTTCTGCGACTCGTAATCCTGGATCATGTAATCGATCGCTGTCGCCGCCGTATCGATCTTGTGCAGCCGATCGATTTCTTTGGTTTGTAATGCGACAGCCTCGCGCACAGAAGTCAATCGCTCCACCTCTGCCACGAGTTTCGCGGACACCGCCGCCAGCGCCTTGGAAACTTCCAGACCCAAGTTCGACAGGTTTTGCACCACGCCTTCGACCGATACCGCCTCCACAGCTTGCTCAATGTCTGCTTGGTGCAACTTCGCAACCTCCGCAGCTTTTACGTCGTAGCTTTCTTTTTGTTCGGCGACTTCTTCAACAAGCTTGGCAAAATCCTTTTCTACTTCCGCCTTTGCGCGCCGGGTTCGGAGCGTCGATGCTTTAGCCATTGCTCTCACCTTTCGAGGGATAATGTTCGCTAACCGAATTCTAACCTACCCGTCACAGCGACTTCCTGCAAGCCGCTTTCGGAAATACTACCCGTTACCTGAGTTGGCGTTAGCGCCTTGTGTGATCGGCGGATCATTTGCGAGTTTGCGTTAGCCGCAAAAATCTTATCTAGGAACCTGCATGCATGCTCATTTGCGATTTCGCACCAAACCGGCCGGTCATTTTGCAGCATTCCGGCCAGCCCCTGTGACGTTTAAGTCGGGTTATAACGGTTCCTCGTCACCTTCCGCTCGAGACCGGGACGGATCAGCCTCTGATATTTCCTTGTTCTCCTCGATGTCTTCCCACATTTCGTTCTGGTGCAGCCAGATTGGATCGGCGTTGCGCCGGGTGAATTCGTCGACGTTCAGACCGTCAATCTGCAGCGGTCGGCGGATGCGCTTCATCTTGCCGTGAATGAAGATCGTCATGAACTCGTGTCGGCGCCGTTTTTTCTCGGCCCGTTCGCGCGCCGCCA
>JAERMN010000610.1 GCA_016844625.1 Deltaproteobacteria bacterium | reverse complement strand
AAACGGCTCGTCCATTAAAAGTAATTGCGGATCGGTCACCAAGGCGCGGCACAGCGAGGCGCGCTGCTGCATGCCGCCGGAGAGCTCATGGGGATACATCTCTTCGAAACCGTCGAGGCCGACCAACTTAATCAGCGCGCGGGCCTTGTCCATATAGCTCGCGACATCGAGTTTGGCGAACTCCACCGGCAACAAGATATTGCCGAGCACCGAGCGCCATTTGAGCAGCACCGGCGCTTGAAAAATCATGCCGACGTTTTCCAGCGGCTGATCGACCCGTTTTCCGTTGACCGAAGCGACGCCCGACGACACCGGCAGCAGTCCCGAGATGATTTTTAACAGCGTGCTCTTGCCGCAGCCGCTCGGGCCGACGATGGAGACGAAGTTGCCGGCGTGAATCTCGAAAGAGACATTATCCAGCGCCGTCACGGTCCGCGTGCTGCTGGTAAAGATTCGGCAAACTAGGTCGACGGCGATCAGCGGCGGCACTGGGTGACTCTGGCGGCTTGAAGCGCTTATCGCTTGATGAACTGGTTGGTGAAGACTTCTTTCGACGTCACTTTCCGGCCGACATCGAAATATTCGTTGACGATCTTCACGGTTTTTTCCGTTATGTCCGGCTTCATATAGCCTAAGCCGACGTTCACCGATTCGAGCGGCAAAAACACCTCTGTGAGGGCATTTTTCAGCTGCATCGTGGTCAGCACGGCATCGAGCTCGGGCTTGTGCTTGAGCAGAATCTTGAGCGACTCCTCTTGGTTATCCCGCGCGTAGCGCAGCCCCTCCAAAGTCGCTTCCACGTAGGCGCGCACGAACTCCGGCCGCTTCTTTATGTCGTCGTCCTTCACGATCAAGCCGGTGCCGTAAATATCGAGGCCGGTGTCTTTCATGAAAATGCGATTGAGCTTGATACCTTGCTTCGCCGCCGCCAACTCCGCCACCTCGTCGTTGGAGGCCCGGTACATGACGATAAAATCGGCCTTCTTCGCCACCAGGGCCGCGGGTTGAAGCGGCGCGGCGGTTTCCTGAATGCGGATGGCTTTGTAGTCGACCTTATTGATGCGGCAATAGGCCGGCATCAAATACCATTGGGCCTGCCCCGGACTGATCGCATAAGACTTGCCTTCCAGGTCCTTCAACGTTTTTATGTCGGTATCTTCGCGCCACATGACGGTCGCCGGAACGTAGCCGAACTGCGCCGCGGCCTGCACCGGTGTGCCGCGCGATTTGGCGACGATCATGGTGCCAATATCGGCGAAACCGAAATCCGCGCCGCCAGCGCCGATCGTGCGCACCGTATCCGCCGAGCCGGTGCTCCCTAGAATCGTCGCCTTCAAACCGCGCTTAGTGTAAAAACCCTTTTCCAAGGCGACGAACCAAGGCGCGTGCTTGCCGCCGATGATGAAATCCAAGCGAATGTTCGCTGGCGTGAGCTCAGCGGCCCCGGCGTGAAAGCCAACCATCGCGAGCACGAAGACAATCGCGCCGACTCGAACGATCTGTCTTTTTGAAATCATCATGCAACCTCCACAAGCGAAAAAATCAAAACGAACCTTCGACCTCGCGCACCGCCGCGCTCCACGGCGCCAATTTGCGCTGGCAAAATTCCGCCAGCCAAAACAGCACCAACGATAACACCGCGAGTATGAGCAGAATGACCAATGCGAATGCCGTGTCCAAACTGTAGTTCGCCTGCAAAACCAGGTATCCCAACCCCTCGTTTGCGGCGACGAACTCCGCCACGATGGCGCCGGTCACCGACAAAACGATCGCAACCTTGATCCCGGCGAACATATACGGCAGCGAATTGGGCAAGCGAATTTTCTTAAACACGTCCCATGCCGAGCCGCGGTTGATGCGCGCCAACTCCAACAGCTCAGGCTCGACTTCTTTCAGTCCGACGACCGTGTTGACGACGATCGGAAAAAACGCGACCAGAAAGGCGATGGCGATCTTGGAAAACAAGCCATAGCCGACCCAGATCACCATCAAGGGCGCAAAGGCGCTCTTCGGCATGGCGTAGAGAATAACGATGAGCGGATAAATCGTGTTCTGCAAATGGCGCGAGTAGACCACGGAGACGGCGAAGCCGACACCCAAGACCAATGACAAGACGAAGCCGCCAAAGGCTTCAATAAACGTGATGAAGGCGTGATTGCCCAGGATCGGTAATTTTTTAAAGAACGCCGTCCACAGATCGCGCGGTGGCGGCAAAATAAACGCCGGCACCTGGATCACTTCGACGAGGATTTCCCAAAGCACCAACAAGGCGAGAAAGAACAGCACGGGCTCGGCGACATTTTTCCAAGAAGATTTCACAGCTGCACTCCGCGCCGACGTTAATGGAAAGCTCCGGGAGTGTCAAGAAAAGCGTTGCGCAGGTCAGACTCACGGTTCTTCCTGCGCGCGCTTTAGCTGGCTATGCTCGAGCTGCATGTCGCGCTTGCGCCGGATCATCTCCCGCTCTTGTTCGAGAAAGCCCGCCACGGCGCGGCGAAACTTGCCGTCGACGATGTAATGCATGCTCCAAGCCGCGCAGTTGCTTGAAGCTGCCGCCGGCGCCGGCCTCGAAGCGGTCCAAGCCTAATTTTATCGAATGCTCGATGGCGGAATAGTAGCAAACATTGAAATGGAGAAACGGATGCTCCTCGGAGCAGCCCCAGTAGCGCCCGTACATCGCCTTGTCATCGCGCACGTTGAAGGTGCCGGCGATGAACTTGCCGTCGCGCTCGGCGAGCATCAGGGAAAGATTGGCGGCAAAGCGCTTGTGCAGCTCGTCGAAAAACTCCCTGGTTAAATATTGCCGGCCGTAATAGAGCCGGTCGACGTGGCCTTTGTAGAGCCGAAACATGGTGCGCAGATGATCTCGTGTCAACTCCGCGCCCTCATAAGCGCGGATCGTGATGCCGCGCTGTGTGACTTCGCGCCGTTCGCGCTTGACCTTATTGCGCCGGTCGCTGCGAAAACTCGCGAGATAATCGTCAAACGAATTGAAGCGCCGGTTTTGCCAATGATACTGAATGCCGTTGCGCGGAAAAAAACCGATAGCGGCCAATGCCTCGCGCTCGTCAGCGAGACAGAAATTGACGTGAACCGAGGAAATTTTATTATCGGCGGCGATCTTCGCCAGCGCCTGGCCCATGAACTGAATGAGCTGGCCGCGCTCCTCGCCATCGGCGGTCAAGAAACGGTTTCCGGTCACCGGCGTGAACGGTACGCCGACGAGCATTTTGGGATAGTACTGAATGCCGGCGCGGTGCGCCGCCTCGGCCCATTCATAATCGAAAACAAACTCGCCCATGCTATGGAGCTTCAAATACATCGGGCAGGCCGCCACCAATTCAGCGCCCTTTTCCACCACGATGTGGTGCGGCAGCCAGCCGCTCTTTTCGTTCACACAGCCGGACCGCTCCAGGCTTTCCAACCAGTCCCACTTGAGAAAAGGTGTCGCCCCGCCGGCCAGCGCGTCCCACCGTTCGCGCGCCACGTCGGCGATATTTTGAATAACTCTTAAACTGATCTGATCGGCCATCGCCGTGATCCTAGCACGAGTTGCGCATCCTTTTTATACTTTTACGCCCAATAATGGAATCAAAGGCGGGAATCAAAGACGCGACTCCTGCGCACGGTCTCGCCGCCCGCGGTCCCTACCCTTGACAACCCGCCCCTGTAACCTTATTGATTA
>JAERMN010000134.1 GCA_016844625.1 Deltaproteobacteria bacterium | reverse complement strand
CGCGCCGCAAGACTAGCCGCGACGTTTTCGACGGCACGCTGCAAAAAACTCAGATTTGGTTGAACGATCTGATGGCTGAACTCGACTGGGAAGGTAAACCGGAAAAGACCTATCTCGCGCTGCGGACCGTTCTGCACGCTTTGCGCGACCGTTTGACCGTCGAGGAAGCGGTCCAGCTCGGCGCCCAGCTGCCGATGCTGGTGCGCGGCTTCTACTACGAAGGCTGGACGCTCAAAGGCAAGCCGCATAAGGAAAGGCACAAAGAAGATTTTCTCGCCCATGTTAAAACCGCCTTCAAAGGCGATGTCACGGTGCGGCCGGAGAGCATAGTCCGCGCCGTACTCAAAGTGCTCGAGCGCCACACCAGCGACGGCGAGATCGAGGACGTAAAAAATAGTTTGCCCAAGGCGCTCCTTGAGCTATGGCCGGCGCGGCGAAAAATCAGCCGTGCCAGCTAACAGCGCTTCATCTTGCAATGGGCCGCTATCAGCGTCCGAGCTTACGCCAATGCGTCGCACTAGCTCACTTCGATTCCCCATCGGCAAGCTGCCAATCAAAACGTTGGAGCGGCTGCTCAAGCAGAACCGTATCAAAGACCGCCGCGTCATCGTCGGCCCCGGTATCGGCGAGGACGCCGCGGTTATCGATACCGGCGGCCCGCGTTACCTGATCGCTAAAACCGACCCGATTACTTTCACCGCCGAGCAGATCGGTTGGTACGCCGTCCACATCAATGCCAACGACATCGCCACCAAAGGTGGCCGGCCGATGTGGTATCTCGCGACATTGCTCTTGCCTGAAGAGCTCACCACGGAGACGATGGCTGAGACAATTTTTCACGACACTTTGAAAGCCTGTGAGAGCATCGGCGTCAGTTTAATCGGCGGCCACACGGAAATTACCACGGGCTTAACTCGACCGATCGTCGTTGGGCAGATGTTAGGCGAAGTCGCCAAGGACAAACTCATCCGCGCCGACGGCGCTAAACCGGGCGATGCGATTATTCTGACCAAGGGCATCGCCATTGAAGGCACTGCCGTCATCGCGCGCGAACGGGCCAGTGATCTTTTCACGGTGATGGATGAATACACCCTCGCCCGTTGCCGAAACTTTGTCTATCAACCCGGCATCAGCGTGCTCAAGGAAGCCATCGCCGCAACTGAAGCGGGCGTCGTCCACGCGATGCACGATCCGACCGAAGGCGGCCTAGCGACCGCTCTGCACGAGCTCGCTTGGGCGGCGGGCGTCGGCATGCGTGTCGATGCCGAAGCCATCCCCGTCTTTGCCGAGAGCCAAGCGCTGTGTAATCACTATCATCTCGATCCTTTGGGTTTGATCGCTTCTGGGGCGTTGCTCATCGTCGCGCCAACAGCGGAGACAGATCGCATCGTCTCAGCTCTCCATGCGCAAGCGATTGCGGCAACGGTGATCGGGAAAATTACCGACAAGAGCCATGGAGTGAAGATGCTCAGCGCGGACGGGCTGCGGAGTCTACCGTTGTTCGAACAAGATGAGCTGACAAGAATCTAGCGAGTTGCTGGCGAGAAATTGAATCATGGCGGCGCAGCACAAACGCGACTACTACGAAGTTCTCGGCTTGGACCGATCGGCCGCTCAGGAACAGATTAAACAAGCCTATCGACAACTGGCGATGCAGTGGCACCCGGATCGCAATAGCGCTGCCGATGCCACGGACCGATTCAAAGAAATCGCCGAAGCCTATGCGGTCTTATCCGATGAGACCAAACGCCGAGCCTACGACACCACCGGCCACGCCGGTGTGAGCGAGCGCTGGAGCACCGAAGACATCTTCCGCGACTTCGACTTCGGCGATTTCTTCGGCGGACGGATGGGCGATGTGTGGAGCGTGTTTGGCGACATGTTTCCCGGCCGCACGGCGCGATCCAAAGTTAGTCCCCAGGGCGCCGATCTGCGCTACGATTTGCATCTCACCTTGGATGACGCCGCCAAGGGCGGCGAGCGAGTCATCAAGCTCACGCGCTCGGATATTTGCAAAACTTGCGGCGGTAACGGCGCCAAACCGGGAACCAAGCCGGTGAGCTGCTCGGAGTGCCACGGCACCGGCGAGAAGCAACAGGTCCGCGCCGACAAGACGATGCGCGTCGTGACGCTGACCACCTGCACGCGCTGTAACGGGCGCGGCTTATTCATCGAATCGCCCTGCGTGACCTGCAAAGGGAGCGGCCTGCAATTTTTGCCCCACTCGATCAAAGTGCAAATTCCCGCCGGTGTCGAGCATGGCATGCTGCTCCGTCTCGCCGGCCAAGGCGAGGCCGGCCCTCAAGGCGCGCCGCCCGGAGATCTGCTGGTGCGGATCTACATCCAACCTCATGCCACGCTGAAACGCGACGGCGACGATCTCTATGCGGTGATGCCGATTTCTTTACCCGACGCCGCCCTTGGCACCAAAGTGACGGTGCCTTGCCTTGAAGATGAAAAGGTCATCGTCACCGTGCCACCGGGCACGCAAAACGGCACGATGTTGCGCGCCCGCGGCAAAGGCATGCCGCGCCTGCATGGGCGAGGCAAGGGCGATCTCTATGTCGTGGTTGAAGTGAAAACGCCGACGGACTTAACGTCGCGCCAACGTGAATTGCTCAGAGAGTTCAAGATGGAGGCGAGCAAGAAAGCTGCGGCCACGGGATCGTGAAACGCCTTTGGTCTCGCGGCAGCGGGAGTCGCGTTACTCGCTGCGCTCGCCGCTATCCGCGAAACCAACGGCGCAATCGGCTTTGACATGAATACGATACGCTATTTTCTCGCGCTGTTTTTGGTGATCACGCTGCCGCCGCTGTTTCTTTACTGGCTACTCATCCATCCGTTCGTCGATTTCTGGCGCGGCAAAGGCATCGGTGCTAGCTACACGATGGTTCTTAGCGTGATTATAGCGGGCATGATCGGATTGTTCTCGCTGCGCCACTTTTTGCTTGGCATCGACTACGGCACCAACTATCTGCTCGTCACCTTGGGCCTGTTGGGTTTGATCCTGTCAGGATCGATGCGCTTCGCGATTCAAAAACATCTCGATATTAAAACTTTGCTGGGTTTCCCAGAAATTGCCCCAGACCGTTTCCCGCGGAAACTGATCACCGAAGGGATCTATGCGCACATGCGCCATCCCCGCTATGTGCAGCTCCTGATCGCGCTCATCGGTTACGCGCTGATCGCCAATTACTTGGCGGCGTACCTCGCCGTGGCTCTCTGGGTGCCGGGGATTTATCTAATCGCGCTGCTTGAGGAACAGGAATTGCGCGCTCACTTCGGCGACATTTATGCTGCCTACTGCCGCAAGGTGCCGCGCTTTCTACCCAAGCTAAGAGGCGATTCCAGACCCATCGGTTGAAACATGAACAGACCCCAAAGCGCGCCAGCGCACACGCAATATCAAGCTGCTCGGATTTCTTTCGCTCCGGACGGCACGCTTTGCTGCGCCGGCGCCTGGACGCTCGATCATTTGGCGGACCTGGAACGTCAGATCCGCTCGCTCCCCATGACATGCACTGGCCATATCAATTGCGAGGTTGGCGCCATCGATGCCATGGACACCGGCGGCGCGTGGTTGCTGCAGCAAACTTTGAACCAGTTCGAGCGCGGCGGCTGCACCATCTCGCTGAACGGCTTGTCAAATGATTTTGCCACGCTCATGCAGACCGTGGCGCGCAGCTGGTCGCAAAGCGAACAGCTGCAAGCCGTGCCGCCTGCCGGTTGGTTGGAGCGACTCGGTCGGTTCGGCTATTCTTACGCGGCAGATGTCCGCAAAGCGCTGGCGTTCGTCGGCGAAACCGTGGCCGCTTCTCTTTCTTTGCTCGCCCATGCCAATCGCATCCGTTGGCGTGTGCTGCTTTACAATCTCCAGGTCGATGGTTTGAACGCCCTGCCGATCGTTGGACTGCTGTCATTTCTGATGGGAGTCGTCATCGCCTATCAAGGCGCCGAGCAACTAAAAACCTTCGGCGCCAATATTTTCATCGTCGACCTGGTGGGCATTTCGCTGCTGCGCGAGATCGCGCCTCTTCTGACGGCCATCCTAGTTGCCGGCCGCTCCGGTTCGGCGTACGCCGCGCAGATCGGCACCATGACGGTGACTGAAGAGCTGGACGCGTTGCGCTCATTGGGTATTTCACCCATGAGCTTATTGGTTATCCCCCGAGCACTCGCTTTGGTTATTGCGTTACCTTTACTTACGGTGTTTGCCGACGCGGTCGGGGTATTCGGCGGCATGTTGATCGCATTGAGCCAGCTCGGCGTTACCTTTACCGAGTTTCTCAATCGTTTCGAGTACGCGATTGTTTTGCGCCATTACCTCATCGGTGTCAGCAAGACGCCGGTCTTCGCCGTCATTATCGCGCTGGTGGGCTGTTACCAAGGGTTTCAGGTGTTCGGCGGCGTCGACAGCGTCGGCCGCCACACCACGATCAGTGTGGTGCAGGCGATTTTTCTGGTCATTGTCACCGATGCTTTCTTCTCGATTCTTTTCAGCTGGTGGGAAATATGAACGCGGCTCTCAGTTCGACGCAATCGCCGGCGACGGTGATTGAAGCCAGCCATATCAGCACGCGGTTTGGCGCCGCGGTCGTGCATGACGACGTCAATTTGACCATCGACAAAGGCGAAGTGTTTGCGATCGCCGGCAGTAACGGCAGCGGCAAATCGGTCTTGATGCGCGAAATGATTCTGCTCCAACAACCGAGCGGCGGCGATCTTCGCATCTTCGGTCAAAACATCAAATCCATGAGCGACGCCGAAGTCTCGGCGCTGCGCCGGCGTTGCGGCGTGTTGTTCCAGCACGGCGCATTATTCAGCTCGCTCAACGTGGTGGAAAACGTCGCCGTGCCGCTGCGCGAGCACACCAACCTGAGTAAACGATTAATCGAAGAACTCTCCTTGCTGAAGATCGCCAGCACCGGTTTTCCCATGGCCAGTGTCACCAAGTATCCGAACGAACTGAGCGGCGGCATGCGCCGGCGCGCCGCCTTGGCGCGCGCCATGGCGTTGGACCCCGAACTACTGTTTCTCGATGAGCCGACCTCAGGACTCGATCCGCTCAGCGCCGCCGGTTTCGACGAGCTAATTCAGCAGCTACGCGAGTGGTTTCGGCTCACCATCGTCATCATCACCCATGATTTGGATTCGCTCTGGCGTATCACCGATCGTGTCGCGGTGTTAGGCAACGGCAAAGTGCTGGGCATCGGCACTATGAACGAACTTTCCACTTCTACGGAGCCGTTGATTCACGAATATTTCTACGGGCCGCGCGGTCGCGCGGCTAAGGAGCAAGCATGGAACCGAAAGTAAACTACACGCTGGTGGGGCTGTTCATCGCGCTGTTGAGTGCCGCATTGCTAGCGGGGGTTTTATGGCTGAGTCGAACCGATTACCGCGGCGTTTACGACCGCTACTATACCTACATGGACGAATCCGTCTCGGGTCTAAGCACTGATTCGTCGGTTAAGTACCGCGGCGTCGACGTCGGCCGCGTCAAGGAAGTTATTTTGAACCCGGACAATCCCGAGCAAGTACGCCTGGCCCTCGATCTCGTGCGCGGCACTCCGATCAAGGAAGACACGGTGGCGGTGTTGGAAACTCAAGGGCTGACGGGTATTACGACCGTCAACCTGCGCGGCAGCAGCCGCACTGCACCCGCGTTGCAGCCCATGCCCGGGGAAACTTATCCAGTCATAAAGAGCCAACCGTCTTTTTACGCCCAGCTAAGCAACACTTTCTCGCGCGTCACCGCCAACGAGCAGCTACCGGTGCTGTTGGCCAATCTCAACAGTTTCGCCCAGGAAGCGCGCGGCTTAGTGGACGCCCAAAGCCGGGCAGAGGTGAAGCGAATACTTGCCGACCTCGCTCAGATCACTCGATCGGTCGCTGCCCATCGATCAGAGCTGGCAGAGGGAGTTGCGAAAGCCAGCGCCGCTTTGGATCGGTTCGCCGCAGTGGGAAAGCAACTGGATGAACGGCTCCCGGAAGTATTGGACCAGACTACCGTGAGTGTGCGCGCGCTGCGCGACATGACCAATGAAGTCGCGCGCGCCGGCGCATCCATGCGCTCGGTGATGGACGGCAGCCGCGCCGATATCGCGCAGTTTACCGGCCAGACCTTGCCTGAGTCCGGTCTCTGGGTTGCGGAAGTGCGCCAGTTGACGGCAACCTTACAGCGGCTGGCCAGCGAACTGGAGCGCGAACCCAGCGCATTGGTCTTCGGCCGCGCCCGGCCAGTGCGCGGTCCGGGGGAATGACAACATGATTTGTGCAAGCAAAATCGCACGCATCGTAAGCTTCACGCTTATTGTGTTCAGCAGTGCCTGCGTTCTAGGGCCGAGCGACACCAGCACTCCACGCACCTATTTCCTCAACCCGGAGATCTCCTGGAAAAACCCGCACGGGTATGGCGAGCGACTCGGCACCGCGGTTTTGCTGATCACCCAACCCAAAGCACAAGCCGGTTTCGACACCGCACGCATGGCCTACCTGGTGCGCCCTTATGAGATCAACTATTTTGCCTTCAACCAGTGGGCTGATACACCAGCGCGTTTGCTACATCGCATCATGGTTGAGAATCTGGACAAGATCGGTCTGTGGAGCGCTGTGCTACAAACACCGGGTACCGTGCCGGCGCAGTATCGTCTCGATTGCGACAATCTCATCTTGGAGCAGCAATTTTTCTCCCGCCCCAGCCGCGTGCGGTTGTCAGTCCGCGCCCAGATTATTGAAACGAAAAAACCGGCGATCTTGGCCACCCGATATTTTGAAGTGCTAGAAGTTGCCCCAACTGACGACGCCTACGGCGGAGTCCAAGCCGGTAATCACGCGGCGGAGAAACTTCTTATTGAGTTGGCTGCGTGGCTAGACGCTGTCATGAAAGAGACACAGTAACCGATAAGCACGCGTGATCTCGGGCGAACTGCCGCCGGGTGTATTGGGCGAATGGGAAAATACCAAGGCGCGGATCGCTCGTTGCAAATAATTGCGCCCCCCGTTCAGTCACGTACCCCGAACCGACTTTCCCCTCGCCAGGCTGGAGTTTGTCGACTCTACGTCGACTCTTATTTCCGTCATTCCTGCGAAAGCAGGGAATCTTGGCTATTTCACACAGACCGAAAACGAACCTGAATACCGGCCGGAGTTTATCTTGAGTACGGTCGAAGCGCCGGCATGACAAACTTTCACTTCGTCTTAAGGCGGGAGATTTCGATTATCCCCCCATGCGACATTAACTCGCTCCTTGTACCGTTTGCAGTTCCATCGCATGACTAATTTTTCTATGAGATTTCCGGTTCAGTACTGGTTCGTGATCGCGAATATGATCCAACCTGGCTTGAAACCAAGTTCCTTTTGGCCAATCCCAATTTTGCTGCGGCAGCTCATCCTCTTCATAACAGCCGTCATTGACCGGACTTTGTAAAAAGACCGACTCCCAAGCGTTCATAAAAGTATCCTCCTTATTATTACCAACTCGAGTTGTTTTCCATTCATGCGCAAAGGTAATGCCAAGCGGTTCCTAAGGTCGAGGCGCACGCAGTGAGAGCTTTTGCTTGATTTTTGAAAACTGTAGCTACTTTGAGTTTTCAGAATTGCGATAATCCACCCCTCCGCTCGCCACTCCTGAGAATGAATAACTCCGATTGAACTTATT
>JAERMN010000133.1 GCA_016844625.1 Deltaproteobacteria bacterium | reverse complement strand
ATGTCGAAGGCAGAGAACCAGCAAGAACCGAAGAGCGCAAACGGCAGCGCCGAATTCCCCACGCCCTATCTCGGTCGCAGCGTGCGTATCGTCGACAAGTTCGTCAACGTCGACATGAATCAGTCGCCGCATCCGAAGAACCAGCGCGGCGAGTTGGGTAAGCCGCTATTCAACTGGTACCACAACACGGTGTCGAAAGATCCGCTCACACGGGTGTCCGCGCCGAACCATTTCGCCGACCGGCGCCATTTTTTGAGCACCGTGGTCAACCAAGCGGCCAAAGGCAAAATCAATCCGCAAAAAGTGGCCGTCAACGATCCCGCGGCGATGGCGCGCCATATCAAAGCCGTCGCGCACTACATGGGCGCGGACATCGTGCAGATCGCCAAATCACATCCGTCTTATCTCTACGCCGTCGGCGGCGGCCGCTATGTGCAGGACGGCACGGCCAAGGACGAGCACGCGGCTGCCACGCCGGAAGACTTGGCGCGCAAGTTTCCCTACATCATCATGTCGACCACCGCTTGGGACTACAACAAGCTCCAAGCGCACCGCCACCTGATCGGCGACTCGGCGTATCATATCTCGCAGATCAAGGGCAACATGATTTTGAAAGCGCTCGAAGGCTACATCAAGGAGCTCGGCTACACGGCGCTGCGCGGCGTCGCGGTGCCGCAAGCCGTGGGCGTCGCCTCGGGTGTTGGCGAACTGGGACGCAACGGGCTGGTGATCAACAAAAAATTCGGCGCCCGCGTGCACATGCCCGATCCGATCATGACCGACCTGCCACTCGTTGCCGACGAGCCGGTCGACATCGGCGTCGAGGATTTTTGTAAGATCTGCCGCAAGTGCGCCAACACCTGTCCGACCAATAGCATTCCGTTCGGCGATAAAGTCGTCCACAACGGCGTCGAGAAATACAAAATCAACTGGCTCACTTGCTACAAGCTGCGTCCCTATGTGCACGACCAATGGGGTAGCTGCCTCACCTGCGCCGCAGTCTGTCCGTACACCAAACCCCAGGCGTGGTGGCACAACCTGGCGACCTGGTCGTTGCACAGTTGTCCGTTCGCCCTGCGGCCGATCCTCGTTCGGTTTCTAAAATGGATCGACGACAAGTTCTGGGGTGTGGTGCGTAACGGCCGCGTGCAGTGGCTCGGCTACGATTCCGGTGTGAAACCCGGCGAGCACGCTTGCACCGTCGCCGGTTGCAACGCGTCGCACGAAAAAGCTGGAACGACCGCCGTCACCGGCAACGTCGGCTACTACGCGCCGCTCAAGGAGAATACCAACCGGTTCGTCAAGCGAGACGCATAGTGGCGTATAAGTTTCCCTGGTCGGGCAAAGACTCGCACCGCGACGATCCCTACTGGGATTTTTTCATTAACACGGCGCCGGCCGATCGCACCAACACGGTGACCGAGCTGATGCGCAATGCGCCGGCGGGAAATCTCTTTCCGACCAAAGCAGAGCTGCACACGCCGGAGATCACCGCGAGTCACGTCAAAGGCATGGCGCAATACTTCGGCGCAGAGTTGATCGGTGTTGCCAAACTCGATGATCTTTCCCCTCGCCCGCTTGCGGGAGAGGGCAAGGGTGAGGGTAATGAATATACGTTCGCCGTCATCTGCGCCGTCCACGCCGACTACGATCCGCGCACGTCGCCCGGCATCGGCGGCCAGATGCCGGTACAAAACGGCTTGTTCATCACGTTCGTTTTAAGCTCGTGGATCAGAGAACTCGGCTTTCGCGCCACCGTCGTCCGTGACGCCAACACCGACGCCCTCGCGGCCAAAGCCGGGTTGGGAACGTTGAATGGCCAAGGCAAATTAGTCAGCCGGGAATTCGGCGAAGGCGTCTACGTCGCCGACGCGATATACACCGACTTGCCGCTTGCCGCGGACGGATAGCGCCGCGCATTTCAAATTCCAGATTTCAAATGTCACAGCCGTACGCTGCGTTTTAGATTGCGGTGGGTTCTCATGCCAACTGCTTGCTGCGTAATATGATCGCGAGTCCTAGCGACGTCCGTCATTCCCGCATGTTTTTAGCGGGAATCCAGGCGAAGTATTGACCGCCGGCCGCGCCAACCCGCGTTGATTCTCCATCCGACTCGTGTAAATTAATCGAAATGCGCCGCACCAAAATCGTCTGCACCATCGGTCCCGCTAGTTCGTCCGATAAAATGCTCGAGGCTTTGATCCGCGCCGGCATGAATGTCGCGCGGCTAAATTTCAGTCACGGCGACTATGCGTCGCACCGCCGAGTCATTCGCAAGATTCGCCACCTGGAACGGAAGCTCGACAAGCCGGTGGCGATTCTCCAAGACCTGCCTGGGCCGAAGATTCGCATCGGCGCGGTGGCCGGCGACCGCGTGCGCCTGCAAACCCGCCGCCTATTCACGCTCACCAGCAGAAAAGTTCTCGGCACGGAGCTCGCGGTATCGGTGAGCTTTCCCGGTCTGACGCGCACCGTGAAAAAAGGCGATCCGATTCTGCTCGGCGACGGCGAGATCGAGCTCGAAGCGCTGCAAGTGAGCAAGCATGAGGTCAAATGCCGCATTATTGTCGGCGGTATTTTGGGCTCGCACAAGGGCATTCATTTTCCGCGCAGCAGTCTCAACGTTCGCGCTTTAACCCGCGACGACAAGAAAGACTTGGCCTTCGGCATCGCCAACAAAGTCGACATGATCGCGCTTTCCTTCGTGCGCAACAGCCAGGACATTCTCTACGCGCGGCGCGAGATGCATAGGCGCGGCGCCAATATCCCGTTGATCGCTAAGATCGAAAAACACGAAGCATTGGACGAACTCGACGGCATTCTCGAAAACGTCGACGGCATCATGGTCGCGCGCGGCGATTTAGGATTGGAAATCGCTCCGCAGCGCATACCCGCCATGCAAAAAATGATGATCCGCCACGCCAATCATCTCGGCAAGCCGGTGATCACGGCGACGCAAATGCTCCGCTCGATGGTGTGGAACCCGCGCCCGACGCGCGCCGAAGTCGCCGACATCGCCAATGCGATCCTTGACGGCACCGACGCGCTGATGCTGTCCGAAGAAACCGCCGCCGGCGAGTATCCCTTGGCAGCGGTGAAGATCATGGCGCAAGTGGCCGAAGAAACCGAAATGTTGCTCGAACCGCGCGAGCGTTTCGCCGGGCTGCCCAAGACCGTGCCCGAGGCGATCAGCATGAGCGCGATCTCGCTGGCGCGCGATCTGCAAGTAAAAGCTTTTCTGATACCGACCACCTCCGGCGGCACCGCGCGGCTGATCGCGCGCTATCGGCCCCGCCAGCCGATCATCGCCGTCAGTCCCGATCCCCAGACCATAAAGATGCTCTGCTTGGTTTGGGGGGTTTATCCGAAACCGACGCGAGGCTTTAAAAATACCGACGAAATGGTCCGCGTGCTCCAGCAGAAAGCCCTCGAATCCGGCATCGTCAAACGCGGCGATCTGGTCGTGATTACCGCGGGATTGCCACTGCATCAATCCGGCACCACCAACATGATCACCGCCAAGGTGATCGATTGAGAGACTGGAAGCCGCAAAGAGCCTAGCGCAGCGAAGCCGCAACCAATCGGAACAAGAGATTTAGCCGCAAAGGGCGCAAAAAAGAAATCGGAATCTCTCCCGCAAAGCATGTCCTGAGCCAAGTCGAAGGGACGCCAAGGGCGCAAAGGTCGGAAAAAATGAACAAGATGGTTTGTAAAATCATCTATCTTTCGATTCCGAGCTTGGCGTACTTTGCGCCTTGGCGGGAGTCAATCCCCATGTTCGAGTATTCCAGATCACCAGAAAATTTGCGCACACCACGCAAATTTTGAGATATTGCAAAGCAAAGAACGCAAAAAAGATTTCCGCATTGTAGGGGCGCGATGCATCGCGCCCTCGCACGGCAGACGGGGATCATTGAGCCACAGCGCAAAGGATAGAGTTTCCGAACGACCCCGCTCTGTGCCAAAGAACTAACGCCGATCCACAGGCGCAAAAACGTGCTTCATTACGTAATCGGCCACACGACGGCCTTGCGCGATGCCTTCCGTTTTATCAAATGACCAGTGGATGCCGAGATAAATTCGGCTCTGACCGTTTTCTTCCTCGGCCTCGGACAAGTTAGCGAAGTTGCGCGGCAATAATGGGCGCACGGCGCCGCTGATATCACGCGTGATGCCGTTGAATTCATCCGAAACGAAGGTGAAAGAAATTTTATCAGTGCCGTAGAAGCGGCGCAGCACCTGAAACAGCGCACCACCGAAGCCGGCGTGACCCGATGGATAGGCCGGAAACGGCGGCGTAAAGTTAGGACCGGCAAGATTGCTCGCCGGCGCGCCGAGGGGAGAAAAATTTACATCGCCGATTGTCGCCAGATTGCCGTCGCCGAATCCGGTTGGCCCGCTTCCCGGATCCGACTCACGGATGCCGGTGACCGGCCGCCAGTATTGATAAAAATATTTCGCTTCCCATACGGCGATGCCAGCGTCGGCCATCGCCACGTTGACGAGCGCCAGCAAGCGAGCCAGCTCGACGAAGTTGGAGCCCATCTGCTCGGCGATTTGGACAGTGATCTGATTGTAGAGCCGCGGCGGCGCGCACAAGCTCGGCGTGCCGTCGTAGGCCCAAAAGATCCCGATCTCGGTTTGCTCCGAGCTGCGTACCGTCGGCGTCGTCACGCCGTCGCCACCCAATCGTTGCACTTCATTATAGGCAAGCCCGTACTGCGCGCTGGTCAGAGCGGGTGGCGCGGGAGCACGGAATTGATCTCCGGATTGCAGGACAAAAGGTCTAACGCCGCCCCAGTAGGCGCCCAGCGCCAGTGGAATCTGGCTGATCGGATCTTGCCGCCATTTGCCCGGTTCGTTGCTAGTGATGAACTTAATGCCGACCCTTGGTTCGGCATGATTGGAACCGTCGTTGGCGCGCATGTCAAGGATCGCTATGGCGGCGCGCCGGCCCAAATCGATCCCGTTTGCCCTCGCCTTGGAGTTTGGAATTCTTGATAGGTCGGCTCTCAGTTCCGCAGCGAAGCTCGCGCATTGCGATGGATACAGCGCGCACAGCGTGTCATGCGCTGCCTGCGCGATCGCGGCACGCAACGACGCCTCTCCATGTACGCGGGCACGTCCGGTATAACTTTGGTAACCGCCGACGATCGCATTCACCGCATCGAAGATCGCGATATGCACGATTGCCATGGCGCGGCTCGACCGTGTCGGGCCGAACTGTTCACCGAAAGTCCGCTGTTCTCCCGGCGCTAATGGCGTATGGTCAAGCCCGCTGGCGTCGATCGCCATCTCGTTCCAATGGCGCAGCCAACTCATCGGCGAGTTTCCGGACGATCGTCGAGGTTGGCGCGCCGATGCGCCGGACTGCGAGTGCGCCTGATACCTTGGCCCCCATGCGTCTTCAAGGCCATCTTTCCTGCCCTGAGCTAAACTCGAACCTACGACAACCCATGACAAAAGCACGAGTGATAACCGACATCGAGTTAGATTTCGTATTGCTGGCATGACGCGACCTCCCCCGCTGCTAATGCTTTTAGCAAATAACGAACCATTAGCGGGGTTCGAAACGATGTAACCCTAAGTAGTGTTTTTGAGACATTTTCTGTCGCATCATTCCCGATTGGGAACAAAAGATGTGTCACACCTTACACACCTGGCGCCTTTATCGTCAAAAGAAATTGGCAATTTCAGATTTGCCGTTCTGCGAGACTCCTGAGGATGCGGACGGATTTTGGCTTGGCTCCGCTTTTGTTACGCGATTTCGCGCCTTGCATCGGTTACTCGAATTGGGCTAGATAAAGCCACGTAAACCGACGGAGGTGTTCCATGTCCGAAGTACTCAAAGCGTTTGAAGAAGAGCTCCAGAGCAAGAACTTTAAAGGCTATTGGCAGAATCAGCAGGGCGACGTCAAGCGCGAACCGGTGCCGTCGTTCGATTCTTGTATGTGGAAAGGGAAAGATCTTTTCGCCGCCATGGAAAAGGCTGGCGATGTAGTCGGCCTCGACGTGTCGTTTCGCCGGGTGATTCAGATGTGGAATCCGGCGCTCAAGAACGGCACCACGCGCACCCTGGTGCTCAACCTCCAGATGCTCAAACCTGGTGAAAACGCGCTGTCGCACCGCCACATGGCGGGCGCCATTCGCTTTATTCTGAAAGGCCATGGCACGCGGCTCATCGTCGAAGGCGAGTCGATCGAGATCGGCGAGGGCGATTTCGTCACCACGCCGAGTTGGACGTGGCATGATCATGAAAATCGCGGCGAGACCATGATGTGGCTCGACGGTCTTGACGCACCCCTGGTGCGTTTGCTTGAAACAGATTTTCACGAGCCCGATCCGCGCCGCAAGCAGACGGTAACAAAACCCGAAGGCTACACCCAGGCGACCGTCGGCGCGCTGCGGCCGGCGTGGCTCAAGCAGGATTCAATTCAACCGCCGGCGTTTTGTTACAAATGGGCGGACACCGAGCGAGCGCTCAGCAAAGTCGGCGAACAGCCCGGCGATCCTTACGACGGCATCGTGTTGGATTATGCCAATCCGCTAACCGGCGGGCCGACGCTGCCAACCATGGCGTGTCAGATTCACATGCTGCGCGGTAGCGAAAAAACCAAAAGCCATCGCCACACGGCATCGGTCATCTATCATGTCTGGCGCGGCAGCGGCGTGAGCTACGTCGGCGACAAGCGCTTCGAATGGGAACAAGGCGACTCTTTCGTCGTGCCGCTATGGCAAAATCATCGGCATGACAACACTTCCAAAGATCCCGCGATCTTTTTCGTCATGTCCGACAAGCCATTGATGGACGCCATCGGCCACTACCGGGAAGAAGCCACGGCGTAACCCCCGTCGATTGAATTAACCGTAGGGGCGCAGCATGCTGCGCCCTTTCCGATCATCGAATACGCGCAGGGAGCCTCACCCATGTTCACGCTCGCACAAAAATTAAATCCCGACGATTTCATCAAAACATTCTTCGAAGTGAACCGCCAGGATCATCAGCGGCCAGCGCATCCGTGGGAAGAAATTTTTCGCAACGGCAAATGCACCAAGGAACAGCTCCAGGGCTGGGGCAAGGAGCGCTACTACTTCACCAAGCAGGTGCCGATCAAAGAATACTCGATTCTTTATAATTGCCCGCACACCGAGGTGCGCCGCATGTGGCTGCCCAAAGCGATCGAAGAAGAAGGCGAAGATCTGATCGGCAAGCCGGGCAAGCCCCATCCCGAATACTGGCTCGATGTCTGCGTCGGCATGGGCATGGACCGCGAGTTCGTGAAGCATTCGGAACCGCTCTACGGCGTTAAATTTGCCGTCGACAGTTTCGCCAACGCGGCGTTTAAAACCTCCTGGCTGCTCGGCGTCGCCGTCTCCGAAGGCGACGACACGGCGAAAGCGATGTCCCGCGACTTAGATATTTTCCGCAAGCACTATAAATGGGTGCCCGACGACGCACTGACCTTCTACAAGCTCCACGCCGAAGTCGACGTCGAGCACGGCGCGATCCGAAAAGAGATACTGAAAAAATACGCCGACACCAAGGAGTTGCAAGAAGCCTGTATCAACGCCCAACTGATGAAGAACAACATGCGCCGGGTGATGGCCGACTGCATCTACATGACCTACGTCGTGCAAGGGTTGAAGTGCGACGCCACCAGCGC
>JAERMN010000609.1 GCA_016844625.1 Deltaproteobacteria bacterium | reverse complement strand
CTATTTACACGCGGATGAAATCGGATAAATGCTGGTCAGCACGGACCTCATGCCCCGGTCTTAATTCACTTTCGCTAAATTCAGCTTCGATCATTGCGCTGTCACAAATTAGAATTATCATCTTGTCAAAGTCAGACCGTTAGACTAGAAACAGGATGGAAATCGAAAGATTGTAATAATTTTTATGCCTTACTGCGCACATGACCTTACACATAGATAATCAATTTTGTCGGAGATCTTAAGAAAATTTTAGCTGCCGTGCTTGTTATCGAATTAAAATTACGAGGAGACACCATTGAAAATCGCCGCAATAGAAACCTTTGAGCTCGCCAACATTCCGGTAACTCCCCCCTTCGTCAAAGCACCGATGTCTCAGTCGGTAACTATGCTACAGGTGAAAACGGATAATGGCATCGTCGGGCTGTCGCAAATCGGCGGCGCTATGCCGTCGGCTACGATCGCTTTCATTCGCCAGGATCTCGCCCCTTTTCTCCAGGGAAAAGATCCGCTCGAGACCGAGCGTTTGATGCATCAGATGCTGTGGAACTTCAATAGCCGCGCCCACGCGGGAGTGTGGAGCTTTGGCGTCAGCGCCATCGATGTCGCGCTTTGGGACATCAAGGGCAAGTTTTTTAATATCCCGGTTTGGCGTTTGCTCGGCGGCGCGCAAAAATCTGTGCCTTCCTACTTGACCTATGGCTTCAGGAGTTATTCACGGGAGGAACTGGTTGAAGCAGCCAAACTCTTCGTGGCGCAAGGCAACAAGCGGCTCAAGATCGTCGTCGGCCGTTTGAACATTCACGGGCAGATGGACAGTTCCGGCGCCAGCACAGAGCACCGCGAGGACAACCCGGCCGAAGATGAAGCCCGCATTAGAGCCGTCAGGGAAGCCGTTGGCGACGACGTTGAGTTGATGGTCGATGCCAACTGCTTGATGAGGTTCGACACCGCGCTACGCTGGTGCAAGCGTCTGGAGCCCTATAACCTGATGTGGTTCGAGGAACCTATCCTATTCAACGATACGCGCTTGCTGGCGGAGCTACGCAAAAGCACCAGCATTCCCATCGGCGCCGGACAGCGGGATAATTTTGCCAAACTGTGCGAATTAGCCAGCGAGCACGCCGTTGACATTGTGCAACCGCACGTCGGCGCGGTGGGCGGCTTCACCATGGGCATGAAAGTGGCCGCTGTCGCTCAGGCCTTCAATCTACCGATCGCCAATGGAGATTATTTCGACCTGCACTTGCTTGCCGCTGTTCCCAATGGGTGGAGAGCCGAAGTTCGAGTGCCAAACTGGTTGGCCGCCGACGTGATTTTTAAAGATGCACCCAAAACCGTGAACGGTTGGGTGACATTAAGTGAAAGCCCTGGACTGGGACTCGAAATCAAAGAAGACGCGGCAAAGGAATTCAAAGTTAAGTAGATTGTTTTCAGCGAATCAGAAAATAACTCTACGGGTTCGACGACGACGCACGTCGTTCGCCGCGTTAACTTACCGCAACTGCATTAGGTAGGAGGGTTCAATCATGCAAATTCTATGGCTCTTAATCCTCTGCTCTTGGCTCATGACGGTAGCTCCTGTGCAAGGCGCCGCGGACAAACCCAAACGCGGCGGCACTCTTACCTTGGGCATATCCAGGGAACCGGTATTGATGCATCCGATGATCGCCACCGGCAGTGTTGAACGAAAGGTTCGCGAGCTGATGTTCGAGTCGCTATTGGGCGTCGATATCAACGGAAAAATTCAACCGAATCTAGCCGAGTCCTGGGCGATCTCGGACAACGGCCGGCTGTACACTTTCAACCTGCGCAGGGGAGTGAAGTTTCACGACGGGCGGGAAATGACGGGCGAGGATGTCAAATACGCCGTTATTTACGCCATGAACCCGAAGAACGGCGCTTATGGCCAGAGCATGCTCGCCCCGGTGGAACGGATCGAAACGGATGGAAAGTATGTCGTCAAAATGTTTCTCAAGAAACCGAGCCCGCCTTTCCTTGCCTCGTTGACCGACATTCAGCCGTTTACGGTGGTGCCGAAAGAGTCGCTGCCGGAAGGGGTCAGTAAGCTCGACCGATTTCCGCCTGGGACCGGTCCCTTCAAGGTCGTTGAGTGGCAGCCGGGCCAGCGCTTCGTGTTCGAGCGCTTCTCGGACTACTGGGGCCACAAGGCCTTCATAGACCGTCTGATCATGCGCACGGTTCAGGACGGAACAATCAGGTTTACGGCGGTCCAGACGGGGGACGTCGATATGATAGAATTCACGCCCTTCGAGTGGGTGAAACAGGTGGCGGATGGAAAGGTCAAAGGCCTTCAATTAGTCAGGGCACCCTACGCGAGTTTCCGCCGTATGGTTTTCAACGTCGCGGCTGCGCCGTTTAATAACAAGAAGATGCGCCAGGCCATCGCCTATGCGATCGATAAGAAGGAGCTCATGGAGGCCGCCTTTTTCGGTTATGGCGACCCGGTGGATCAGAGATACCCGGCCAGCCATTCATGGTTTATTGAAGGATTTCCGCCGCAGACCCGCGATCCGGCAAAGGCTGCCGCCCTGTTGAAAGAAGCCGGTTACAAAGGCGAAGTGATCTCGGTGAATTCCTATCCAGGCGAGTACGAGCCGATGATTACCACTCTCCAGGCCCAGCTTAAAAAG
>JAERMN010000608.1 GCA_016844625.1 Deltaproteobacteria bacterium | reverse complement strand
CGTTCCAATCGTTCCAGTCGTTCAAAACGTTCCAGTTGTGTAATCCGAATTCCGAACCCTCGCCCGCGTGCGGGAGAGGGAAGGGTGAGGGTGATTGCATGAGCGCAAAATCGGCCCTCACCTCAATCCTCTCCCAGAGGGAGAGGAGGTAAGAGGGACACGCCTGAAGTGTGACGGCGTTGATAGGTTGATCGTCTTGAACGATTGGAACTGCTGGAACGGGTCGAGAAGCTTGACGGCTGGAACGATTGGAACCTTTGGGCCAGTCCAATCGCTCCAGCGCAATTCAAGTTCAAGATTTGCGACGGGCTATTTATTTGGCACCGGCACTCCCGGTAGTTTGGTTTTCTCGTCGTAGTATTCTTGCGAGAACTCCGGTTTGCGTCGTTCCGCAAATGCCGCCGATCCTTCGTCGTAGTCCTTGCTCGCGCGCAGATGGGCGTAGAACTCGCGGTGCACTTCGAAGGCTTTTTCCCAACCCTGATTCTCATAGAGCAGCTTGTCTTCGATGTATTCCATAGTGTGCTGTGCGATGAGGCGGCCGTTGCGGTTGATTGTCGTGCACAGCTCGACGCAATCGTCGATGAGCTTGTCCGGCTGGCAGATTTTCTGGACGAGTCCGAGGCGAAGGGCAGTTTCCGCATCGATCATCTGACCCGTCAGCGCAAGCCAGTAGCCCCAACCGGTCGGAATCTGGCAGAGGTAATGCGGCCATGCCGCCATGTGCGACCAGCGCACTTCGGAGCAGCCGAACTTCGATGCCGGCACACAGTAACGAATATGGCATGCCAGCGACAAACTAAAACCACCGCCGACGGCGTAGCCGTTGATCGCGGCGATGATCGGCTTGTGCATCTGCAGCATGCGCGTGTTGGAGTACGGCCGCGGGCCGGAGCGCGGGCCGGTCATTTCGCCCTTGGCGAAGGCGAGATTCTCTTTCAGATCGCCGCCCGAGCAAAAGGCGTCGGCGGTGCCGGTGAGAATGATCGACCAAACGTCGTCATCGTCCTTGGCTTTGTGCCACGCCTCGTCGAGCGCCCAGTAGAGATCTCGGCTGATCGAGTTTTTCTTCTCCGGCCGGTTGAGCCGGATGATTGCGATATGGGGATCGCGCTTTTCGTAAACACATAACGGTTGCGGTTCTGCCATTGGTCCTCCTCTTAGATAATTCAAAATTAAAAATTCAAAATTAAAAAATTCGGATATCCCTGAAACTCCGGGAGAATTTTCTTTTTTTAATTTTTAACTTTGAATTTTTAATTGTTAATAAAGCACTTTCTCCTCATCCAACTTTTTGATCTCGTCGTCACTGAGACCGAGCAGATTGCGCGCGATCTCATGGGTGTGTTCGCCCATGAGCGGAGCGACGCCGCGCACTTTGCCGGGCGTCAATGACATGCGCATGGGGACGTTTTCCGTGACCATGTCGCCGCCTTCGGGTTCTTTCATATGCACCAGGAAACCAGTGGCGGCGTACTGCTTGTCATTCTTAAACTGGTCTTCAACGTCTTGCACCACGGCGGCGCAAACATCGACGCCTTGGACCTTTTCCATCACTTCGTACGGGTCGTGCTCGATCGTCCAGCTCGTCACCCATTTGTCGAGCTCTTCCTTGTGGCGCACGCGCTGGAGATGCGTGGCGAACTTTGCGTCGCGCTTAGAGCCTGACTTTTCTATTAAGGCGGCAAAGCGTTGCCATTCCTCTTCGTTATAAACCGCGATCACGCACCAGCGGTCGTTGCCTCTGCACTGATATGGGCCGTAGGGCGCGGCGATGAGGCTGCGATTGCCTTCCGGTTTCGGTTCCCGCTTGTTGACGTTGTATTCGAGATATTTGGGTCCGAGGATCGACGCGCCGATTTCTTGTTGCGCGCTGTCGATCCATTGGCCACGGCCGGTTTTCTTGCGCTCCATCAACGCCAGCACGACGCCAAACGCGCCGGTCACGCCGCCCATAAAGTCGGGGTGCTGCGTGCGCGGCTCGGCGGTGGCCGTGGTGGCGCCGGGGTAATTCCATAAATAGGTCGTCGCCATGGTGTTGCCAACGTTGGGACCGTAGGTGAGATCGGCAGCATGCGGGCCGGTGCACCCCATGCCTTAGATCGGGCCAGTCGAGGCCCCATTTTTCTAAAATGCCCAAGCCGAAATTTTCCACCAGCACGTCGGACTTCTTCGCCAGTTCTTTGACCAGCTCGCGGCCTTTGGCCGTTTGCATATTGACCGTGAACGATTTTTTGCCGCGCTGGAGTTTCATGAAGTCCGGCTTCTTGTTCCAAAGCTTGGGATCCTCGCCGCGATGGCCGTCGCCGCGCAGACGAGTTTCGCAACGAATCACTTCAGCGCCGAATTCGCACAGCACGCGCGCCACCGTCGGTCCGGCAGCGCCGGTGGTGAGCTCGATGACGCGGATGCCTTCAAGGGGAAGTTGTGACATAGGTTTGATCCTTAAATTGCATGTTTCTATTCACCACGAAGGGCACGAAGGACACGAAGTAAAAACTATAAAAGAAATCGTTTGATACCTTTCTTCAACACCGCAACGTTGAAGTTTATCAGTAGTCCCACTCTCACCTTCGCAAGTCTCATATAAGTTAAAATTTGCGCTTCATGAATCTTGAGTAACTGTTCTACGCTTTTCAACTCAACGATAAGTTGATCGTCGATCAGTAGGTCAATCCGGTATCCACAATCAAGCTTGGTGTCTTTATACTCAACTGGCAACCCCAGTTGAAGCCGGAACGGAATATGGGCTCGATTCAATTCATAGGCTAAGCATTGCTCATAAGTTGATTCGAGTAATCCAGGCCCCAGTTCTCTGTGCACCTCGATCGCACAGCCGAGAACCTTATTCGATAGCTCATCGAATTTCACTTACTATTACGTATTCCCTTCGTGAACTTCGTGTCCTTCGTGGTGAAACTCTTTCCCGTCCGTGTGTCTCAGATCACTCCTTCGGCGCGCAGCGCGACGAGATCGTCGTTGTTCATGCCCAGATCACCGATGAAAACGTCTTTGTTATGTTCGCCGAGCAGCGGCGCGGCGCGGTAGATAGAGCCGGGAGTTTCCATCAGGCGCGGCACGACGCCGAACTGTTTGTACTTGCCGATCACCGGGTGTTCCATGTCGACAAAGAGACCGCGCGATTTGGTTTGTTCCATTTCGATAAATTCGCCGGCGGTGTTGATCGGCGTGACGGCGATGCGGCGCTTTTGGCCATCTTCGTAAAGCTCCTCTTTGGTATAGCGCGCGCAGAACTCGGCAATGGCGCCGACGACGATTTCTGGGTGTTTGCGCCGGTAGGCCATCTTTTCAAATTCCGGCCCGGAGATCGAGGGCGGTTTACCCATCCAGTCAACCAGGCGGCGCCACTGCTCGATGGGGATGATGAAGATGCGCGCGTAGCCATTCTTGGTTTGATACGGATCATAGAGGTCGGTCTCCTCGCCTTTGCGGGAAGCGCGTGCCGGCTTCTCGCCGGTGTAACCGAAATTGGGAATAAAATATCCAGCGATGTGCCCAGCGCACTCATGCATCGATACGTCGATATGTTGGCCCTTGCCGCTGTCGAGCCGGTGGTAGAGCGCAACCGCGATTCCAAAGGCACCGTAGGTCGATGCCATGCCGTAAGCGATTTCTCCCGGCGGCTGCAGCGGCGGCTCGCCCGGTTCCCCGGCGAGATAGAGCAGGTTGCCGAGCGCGATGCCAGCTATGTCATTCGCTTTGTAATCTTTCCACGGACCGTTCTGGCCGAAGGACGTGATCGAGGCGACGATCAACGCGGGATTGACCGCGCTCAAGTCTTGATACGTAAGCCGCAACTCTTGCGCGCGCGATGGACGATAGGTTTCGATGACGACATCAGCTTTCTTGCACAATTCAAGCAAGATCGCGCGGCCGTCGGGCTTTTCGACGTCGAGCGTGATGCCGCGCTTGTTGGTGTTGAAGTGAAGGAAATAAAGGCTTCTTTCCGGATGGGGCGTGTCGTCCTTGAACGGCGGGACGCGGCGCGACTCGTCGCCTGAAGGCGCCTCGACTTTGATCACGTCGGCGCCCATGTCGGCGAGCAGCTTGGTGCAGTGTAAACTCAGCGGCCCGCCCAGGTCGAGCACGCGGTAGCCGGTTAACGGTCCTGATGGAGTTGCCATGAAATTCCTCGACGCAAGTTGTCACTAGATTCGTCGCGATTCTTACTTGGATAAAAGATTTGTGTCAAGGCGGCGATGCCGCTGTTTCGCGTTTCGCGTTAGGAACGCCGGCGCGCGGTTGAGATTCAATGTTTTCGGATAGGATTTTAACCGCAAAAATCCAGCGCGGCAAAGCCGCAACCAAAAAGGATTCGGAACCGGAAAATTAGCCGCAAAGGGCGCAAAGAACGCAAAAAATGAACTCGGAATATCTCCCGCAAAGCATGTCCTGAGCAAAGTCGAAGGGACGCCAAGGCCGCAAAGGTCGGAAAAAATGAACAGGATGGTTTGTAAAATTATCAATCTTTCGATTCCGAACTTGGCGTGCTTGGCGCCCCTTCGATTAAACTCAGGACATGCTTGGCGCGAGTCAATCTCCGTGTTCGAGTATTTCAGGTCACCGAAAAATTTGCGCCGGCTGCGAAAATTTTGAGCTATAGTAATACACGCTTTTCCCCAGACCGGGCTGGGGAAAAGAGGTTCGCCTGTCGGCGAACAGCCGCAACCAAAGAAGATAGGGTCTAAGGGAGCGCGGACATTCTTGTCCGCGAATTCTTGCGGGTTCGCTCGATGGTGCGCCCAGCGCACCCTACACACGCCGCTTGATCTTTGGACGCTAGGACAAACATGTTGGTGTTAGTTTTTGCATAGCAATGCACAGGACGCAAAGAAATTAAGCGGCGACCTGCCGGTTGTCTTGACACCCGATCGCGCGATGGCGCAATGATTTTTTGTTTTACAATGACAAGCCGTCTTAGTTAATATCACGGTTGTGCGGTAGAGGAACCCCCTCAGAATTCTCTCTTAGGGGCGGGATTGAAAGTGTAATTTGCGGATAGGGAGATGGTACGGATGCTAAAATCAGGTGCGGGCTTCCACGTTGGGATCAGAAGCGTAACTTTCTTGTTGTTAGTTCTGTGGAAGAGTCCATGTCTTGCCGCTGAAACTTCGTTCTTTGAAGGCAAGACCGTTAGAATCATCGTCGGTTACCCTGCTGGCACCACGCACGACGCCTGGGCGAGGCTTGTAGCCCCGTACATGAAGAAGCACATAGCGGGCAACCCGGATTTTATCGTTCAGTCGATGGCGGGCGCGGGCTCCTTGGTGGCGGCCAACTATATTTATGGCATCGCGAAACCGGACGGGCT
>JAERMN010000607.1 GCA_016844625.1 Deltaproteobacteria bacterium | reverse complement strand
GGAGGGCGACGAAGGGCAACTGGAGCGGGGCGGCTACGTGATCATCGCCAACCACATGAGTTACGTCGATGGCATCGTGCTCGGCAGCATTTTCCCAATCGTCTTTGTTTCCAAAAAAGAAGTGCGCAGCTGGCCCGTTGTCGGCCTGTGGAACATTCTCTGTGGAACGATATTCATCGACCGGCAGCATAAACAAGAAGTCGGCTTACTGGTCGAGGAAATGGCCGCCAAGCTCAAGCAGGAAGCGAATATTCTTCTGTTTCCCGAGGGCACGTCGACCAATGG
Source organism: Deltaproteobacteria bacterium (assembly GCA_016844625.1). GTDB lineage: Bacteria > Desulfobacterota > Binatia > UBA9968 > UBA9968 > DP-20. The sequence continues at coordinate 2,371 of JAERMN010000607.1, read as the reverse complement.
CGAGCGCATGCTGCCGTTTCAAACCGTGCCGCTGGCGGCGCCGCTGCGCAGCCGCTCGATCATCGTGCCGACGACGATCGCGTATAGGAGCATCGACGACCGGCCGGTCAGCGCGGCCAATCGCGATCTGATCTATTGGTACGGCGAGATGGATTTTATCTCGCACTTTTGGAAACTCTTGGCGCTGCGCAGCGTCGAAGTACTGGTGACAATCCAGCCCAAGGTTGAGTGTTTTCGTTACCCGGATAATTCGCTGGGCCGAAAAAGATTGGCCGAGGACTGTTACAATCGGGTTCTCGGCCGTGTGACGGAAAGAAAATCGGATCAGGATGATGCAGGCGAGGAAGCTGCCGAGCCGCGTCTGCCCGGTTAGCTTAGCTGCTTTTTGATATTCTCGACGAACTCTTTGAGCATCGAGTCGGCCTTTTTGCGGATGATCGGCTGACCGAACTCGCCAATCTTACCCAAAATATTCACATCGGTCTCAACTACCAGCTCGGTCTGATTGGCGCTGATCTCTTTCAGGCTCATAGTAGTTTTGCCGTTAACCGCGCCCGCCGCCATGCGGTCTTTCGCTTCAGCGCGGAGCGCGGCGCGCCAATCGGTCTTGTTTTGCTCTTCAAGAATGATCTTGCCTTGCAAGTTCAACTTGATCGGGCCGACGCGCACGGTCAGCACGCCTTCATAGGTGGTGGCGTCGATCTTGCTAACCGACTCGACCCCAGGCAGCGACTTGGCTACCTTGGGCACATCCATCAAAAAATTCCACAGCGGTTCGCGGGCTACGGGAATCTGCGCGGTCTGGGAAAATTTCACTTCCTCTTGCCTTTCTTCTTCTTGGCAACCTTCTTTTTCGCCGCGGGCTTGGGCGCGGCTTTGGCCTTGGCCTGCTGGCGGATATCGGCGAGGGCTTTTTCCAGCGCGCGCCGGACAAATACCGCCGCCATATCTTTCTTGTATGCCGCCGAACCGCGGAAATCGCTGAGCGGATCGACCGCGCCCTTGGCCTTCTCGCCGGCTTCAGCGAAGGCTTCGGCTTTGAGTGGTTGGCCGCGCAACACCGCTTCGGCTGCGGTGGCGCGAATCGGCGTCACGCCGACGCTCCCCAGCGCGATACGCACATCGACGATGGTTTTATGAGTCTTGTCTAACGTGAGCACGGCCGCCGCGGACACGGTGGCGTAGTCGTCAGCGGTTCGCGGCAGAAATTTTATATACGCCGCGCCGGTATTCGGCGCCACTTTCGGCACGAACAATTCGGTGATGATCTCGTCGGGATTGAGCACGGTTTCGTAATAATCTTTGAAAAACTCATCGAGCGGAATCACCCGGCTGCCGCTCGCCGAAGTCGCTTTCACGGTGGCGCCTAGCGCAATCAGGCTCGGCGGCGGATCCTGGTTGGGATCGGCATGGGCCAAGCCGCCGCCCACCGTCGCCAGGTTACGTATGCGGATGGTCGCGACATGATGAAACGTTTCCGCCAGCATGGGCAAACGGCGGCGCACCAATGACGAGCTCTCGACTTCGCGATGGGTGGCGAGACCGCCGATGCTCAGACCGCCGTCTTTGACTTCTATGCCATTTAATCCGCGCACGGAGCGGAGCGCGACCAGGCAACTGGGCCGGACCAGGCGCTGCTTCATCATGATCACCAGCGCCGTGCCGCCGGCGAGCAGTTTGGCGTCGCCGCCAAATTCTTTTAACGTGGCGTGAACTTCTTTGAGATTTTTCGGGGTGCGATATTCAAAGGGTATCATGGCTGTGTCCTTATTAATTAATTTCTTCAGACTCCCGAGTGAATCACCGCGGAGGCGCGGAGGACGCGGAGTTAAGAGTTTTTGATTAAAAATTTGTCCGGACTCTGCGACCTCTGTGTCTCTGTGGTGAATATTCCTTGGAAACCCAGAAGAGCCATTATTTGGCGAATTGATGCGCTTTCTGGATCGACTCGATGATCTTGTAGTAACCGGTGCAGCGGCACAGATTGCCCATCATCCAGTCCTTGATTTCGTCTTCGTTCGGTTTGGGATTTTCTTTCAACAAAGCCGTGGCGGCGACGACTTGACCCGGCGTGCAGATGCCGCACTGAAAGCCGCCGTAGTGGATGAAGCTTTTCTGCACCGGATTGAGCTCGCCGTTCTTGGCCAGACCTTCGACGGTGGTGATGTCATGGCCATCGGCCATAACCGCCAAGGTCAGACACGAGCTGATCATGTCGCCGTCCATCAGCACGGTGCAGGCGCCGCAGACGCCGACGCTGCAGCCCTCTTTAGTGCCGGTGAGACCGACATCGTAACGTATGCAGTCGATCAAAAGGCGATTGGTTGGAACTTCCACCTCGACTTTTTTGCCGTTGACGCGAAATTTAATC
>JAERMN010000606.1 GCA_016844625.1 Deltaproteobacteria bacterium | reverse complement strand
CGGGGGGCGCCGGGCCGACATTGATTCGCCGGCTTTTTAAGGCGCACTCCAATCTCTACGCGGACCTGTCTGGTCGGGCTTTCCATATTCTAGGCAACAACGAGTGGAAAGCTCTACTAGAGGAGTACTCTGACCGCTTCTTCCTCGGCACCGATGCGCCCAATTTTCCGCAGTTCAGTTTAGGGATTGGTCGCTGGCGCAAGGTACTCCAACAGCTATCACCGTCAACTGCTAACAAGCTGGCACACGAGAACGCGGAGAGGCTGCTGAATCTGGGACGCTGAGGGGGTGCCAAGGAAACCGGTTAAAGGAGCCGAGAAGATTCGATCCTCGCGTCTGCCGCAGATCAATGGTCGGACTCTCACCTTTGATCAGAGAAAGGTAGCAATCTCGCATCTTATATTTTGGGGGTTCTAACCACTTGCTTCAGACCGACGCGGAATAACGCGCGGCTGAGCACAGCGTTACGCAGTCGGGATATCTATGGGGCAAAATCCCCGCAGCTTGCTGCGTTAAACTAATATCCTTTTCCGAAGTCCGTCATTCCCGCATGCTTTATGCGGGTCCGCCACAAGGCTACGGACGGATCCGTCTCAGCCAAACAATTTTGGGCTGATCCGTCCTCTGGCGGACTTCGGCGGAAATCTAGGCGAATTCGGAAATGGATCCCCGATAAAAACATTCGGGGGTGACGCCTTTTGATAATTCTCATCGCATTCTTTTGTTACTCCGCAGCTAGGCACAGGAAATTTCATTGCAGTTTCTTCCGCTCCCTCTTCGCCCGCTCGCCGATTTCGAAATGCTTTCCTTGCAGCGCTAACTCAGCTTCTTCGCGATTGCGATCTGACCAGTAGCCGAGCTCGTAGCCGAACCACGGCGCTTTGAGCTTGAGCGGCGGGAGTTCCAACTGCTGCCAAATTTCGAGTGCGCCTTCCATGAACTCGCGGCGCGGTAGCGAAGTCGGCTTGTAGGCCCACGAACGAGTCGCGTCGATGCACAGCACGCTGCACTTTCCCGTCTTGTGCAGGGCCGAGCGCGCGCCGCCGAAATCTTCTGACGGCACGATCGACGGGTCGAGGCTCATCATACCCGCGTCGAGAATGCGCACATCGCGGTGCGGTTGCATATTGAAGGTCAGCGCCCAGTTGACCGAATCCGCATCGCGGGCGTCAATATCATCATCCACAACGACGAGTATTTTCCCCGCGTCGGCGCCGAGACGCACCGCGCCGATGATCTTGTCAAAATCTTGCTCGGATTTTTTCTTGATCTTAACGACGAGATAGCCCCAACTGCCGCTGCTCTCGTGGATCGCCACGTCGAGGATGTTGTCCATGCCGGCGTCCGCCAAGCGCCGCCGCACCACGCCTTCCGTCGCCGTGCCGCGAATCTTGCTGCTTTCGCTCGGTGGGAACTGGCTTAGGAAGCCGACGTAAATCGGATTATGCCGCGTCGTGATGCAGTTGACGTTGACGAAAAAGCCGACGCCTTCGTGCGCCATGTAGCCCGGGAATTCACCGAACGGCCCTTCCCATTCGCCCATGTCCGTAGGTATCGAACCTTCGATGACGATCTCTGCGTGCGCCGGAACTTGTAGGTCGATAGACTTGCATTGCACCAACTCGACGGCCTCACCAGAAATGCCGCCCGCGACGCTGAATTCATTTAGCCCCGGCGCGATGCGCGCCACCGCGGCGTAAGAAAGATTGGGCTGCACGCCGATCACGCAAGCTACGTCCAAGGGCTTTTTCAAAGCGCGGCATTTGTTCCAGTGCGCGCGCAAGCCGGAAAAATTCCCGGCGTAGCAACCCATGCGGTCCGGCGCTTTGATCTGGCCGCGGTAGTTGCCCATGTTGTACTCACCGGTTTCCGGATCGCGCGACACGAAGTGAGACGAAGTCGTGTAAGGCCCATTGTCGAAACCAGGAGTAGAAATCGGCACCGGCAGCAAATCCAATCCCGTTTGCCGCAATTCTTCGCCTTCGATCATCCGCTCCTGACAAGGGCCCGACGAAACCGTCACCGGTTCGATGGGATGGGCCTGCGCATGCGTCCACTTGCCGTAGATTTCTTCTTTCTTACACTGCATGCCAATGGCGTAGATATCGGTCGTGCCGGCGTAGCAGGCGATCGCCACCGGCATGTCGAACTTTCTGCCTTTAACGTCGGTGACGTTTTCGAAGAGAAAAGCTTTGCGCTCCTCTTCCGGCAAGCCGCGGTATTGCAGCCGCACCAACGGATGCATCTCGGTGTCTTTGTTGATCGCGCGGCTCACGCGGATCAGCTTGCCGTGCTTTTCCAGAGCAGTCAGATATTCGCGCACGTCTTTGTAGTAGGCCATATTTCTCCAGATCGACCCGTTCAATGTTCAAGGGTTCAAGAGTTCAAAGGTTATGACTCGCGGGCAACCCTCCTCGATTAGACCCTTGAACTTTTGAACCCTTGAACCAAATTTTATGAAACGACTCCATTCGCCTTCAGCGCGGCGTTGTATCGTTTCGCGATCTCTGGATCTTCCTGCTCGTAGGGAATCAGCCACCCGCCTTCATCGATGCCGCGGAAAACATCGTCGTCGGTTTTCTGATGCGACACTTTGAAACCCAAAGGATGAATGCGGCTGCCGTAACGCACGGCGAGATGGCGCGCCGTCTAATTG
>JAERMN010000132.1 GCA_016844625.1 Deltaproteobacteria bacterium | reverse complement strand
CTGAAAAGTCCGACAACTTGCGTCGTATTTTACTTTGGCATTTTTCTTGCGGGTAATATTCACCGGTAACTCCGGTGAGACAGTGCCACAAAAGATTCTTTGTCACGACACGACGGCCGCGCTAATCGGCGCATTACTGCTGTGGACTTCGGTACGGCACGAGTAATTCACCGTTGAGATTTTCTAGGGCCGTCACTGACCATCGGAGTTACCAAAACAGGACTGCCGATCTACGGCACACGCACTGCTTTTCTACTATTCGATCTTCTCCTTTTCTCGTTATCTTTATAACGTTCACATTGGGCTTGCGCCACTTTTGATGAACAAAATACAAATTGGCGGCTATTCCAGCGGCATGCAACACCTTACCCAGCTACCGAAATAAGCTGCGGCGGCACTCACCAAGGCGGGAAAGCCGCGTCGTCCGATTGCGTAAATCAACTTCTCTTTTGAACCGTGCATCCGTGAGAGGGCAGTGATGATTTGACGCTTGCTCTAGCCGCTCAAAAGTCCTGCGTCGGTCTTCAGTGCAATCTTAGCGTTTGGCAAACTTCCGAAGTAATACCCTACCGCTGAGCGTAGCGCCTGCGAAATATCGCTTCTTGACTCTACCTCTTCACGTAGCTCTCTTAACAAACCGAGACGGGTCTTCCTAGGAATTTTCTTAATGGTGACACCGGCAGCTACCGGCGCCTTACTCCACGATCCATATTGGCGCAGTGCTACGGAAAACAGGTTTTGGTGATTCTTCCTCACATAGTTAGCATAGAGCAGTAGATTTTGCTTTCGCATCCGCCGTAGTTCGTTGATGAATTTTCCCTTGTCCCAGAACCTGCACATGCGCATCCTTTCGGGATCAATTGCCGCTGCACGCAGAGCTTTGTCCCAATCACCGAAAATCCAAATGCCTTGGTCGTAATGGTGGGGGTGTTTGCCTTACAGGTGCCCGGCAAACATACTTGCGCCTTGTTTATGGTCTTTCTTAATCGCAACAATCCGGTCGCTTTTACCGTACGGGTAATATCCCCGGCGAGAACTTTTGTATTCGACGAAAATCCTCTGCGATTAGTTCGTCTGGAGTGAGACTATATCCCTCCATGTACGTTTCCCGGTCGGTGCCATGCTTGGAAAGGTGTCGACCGCTTATGACGCGGCAGTGGTTGAGACAAATTTTGCCGCGAACAAAGTCGATACCGTCAGCGTTATCAAGGCTCCGAGCGCACCGTCGACGGCGTTTGTGCTCTGCTCCAGGACTCATAGTATTGAAGCCCCTTACATCGCCTGTTCAGCGATTTGGTTCTTTACCGCGATCTGTGCGATGTATCCAACTTTCTCCCCCCAATAGGTAAGCTTCTGACTAAATTAATCGGCACCACGCTTTCGGGCGCGATAAGAGGCACCGATGCCCGCGGATTTTTTGAGTGAACCACAAACCGCACAGGTCTTTAGAGATATTTCCGGAGGCTGTGCGGAAAAACGAGCATTTGCGGGAAAACGGTATGATAATTGCTCTTTGGAAATTACGACTGCACGCTCAAATCCGCAAAAGCCTATGACCGCGCAAGTCGCGAGGAAGGGTACCTTATGGACGCGATTACGTTTTGGTTGGCTGCCATCGCGATAACAAACATCGCGTGTGCGTTTGCGACGTTTAAGCTATGGAGATTAATCAGAGCGACATTGCTCGTGCAGGTTTTTATGACTCTTAGATCCGAGGGTATCAATGTCAAAGCCTCGCAGTTTGAGGCATTGTTTCGCAAAACTATTCCTGAGGCCGATGAACTGATTGTTCAGATTATCAGCGACGACATCAAGCAGCAGCTTAAAATCATTCCCCAGTCGAAGTTAGCCGATAAGACAATTTGATGGGCACGGCTTCGCAGGATAGAAGCATCACGTCTGGCAGCCCCTAGCGCTGTGAGTGACGACCTCTACCGGATCCCGGCGAGCCGTGCCTGTCGCCAAAGCTCGATACTCCAAGCCTCACTTCAACCGTGCGCATACGGCCGTAAGCAAATCTCAGTTGCCTGAGTGACGGAGTCTTTCGGGTACGCTTGTTATACGTGCGACGAGTATTTCTGCCGGTTAGGCTTAGCGGTTCCAATGCTCACTGATTGCACTTGTCACGGCTCTGCGATAGCGGCGCCCTCATGCAGAGTATGCTAACCACTATAGCAATACCGGTAATGGCTGTAGACTTCGGTCATTCGCCCGCTTGAACAAGTCACTCGTCTATATTTTGGGTTCCGCCGCTCTACGGCTCTATGGGAAAAACTGATTTGCGCAATATAAAAATTACGGACAGGTTTTAACCTGAGTGCGAGCGCAGAACGATCGGGCGAGAGCAGTTGGACTCGGACGCATTCAGGATAAAACGCGCTGGACTAAAAACAGCGACGGTTGTCTATGGGGATTGGAACGCGGGCAGAGAGCCGGACAAACATCGCAGCGCTGGTGATCGTGAGACGAGCGGGCCGCATTCGAGTCGACCCGTGAGATCAACTGGCTAGCACCTCCGTCGTGAGAGTGAGCGGAGAAGAGATAAAACCACGAAACCAGCGCAGTCCACTCGCCGATATGGCGCTGGCACGCTCCGAACAGAGCTCTCAACGATTTTACAGCGTGTCGGGGCAAATCAGGATCGAACGAAACCTTTATTACGACATGCTCGAGAAAACTCAGAAAGCCGGCCTCGACATCACGCCCTGGCTGGAGTGGTTTCTCAACTGTCTCAATCGAGCTTTCGACGCGACCGAAAACAACCTTGCCAGCGTGCTCGGCAAAGCGCGCTTTGGGAAAACCCCTGGGCAAAAATCTTTTAACCAGCGCCAGCGTTGGATGCTGAACAAATTGTTGGACGGCTTCGAAGGCAAACTGAACTCATCCAAATGGGCGGCCATCGCGAAATGTTCGCAAGACACAGCGCTGCGCGACTTCCTCGACTTGGTTGAACGCGGAGTTCTTGCCAAGGGCCCAGGCGGCGGGCGCAGCACCAGCTATTCGTTGGCGACGGCGGACGCGCAGTCGACTATGAGGTAGAATTGAGCGCAGGCGTACGCCAGATCCTCGGTCGTTTCCCGATCTTGGCCGCCGGCTACCGCGCCAGGCGCTCAATTCACATCTTGGAGTTAGGCAAGTCAGGCAGCAGCATCGAATTCACAATAGTCCTCATTCGAGACTTGACCGTGTTGTCGATCCGCGCACTGCGGTGATTATTGTTTGTCCAGCTTGTTGACAAACCCCTACTGTTTTATCTCGTCGAGCAGAGTCAAGTTCCAGTGGTCTTTCTCGCTCAACTGTTTCGCTCGTGGATCGTCGATGGCGATCTGGTCGAGAATGGCTCGGACCGATTCCGGGTTCGGCCGCAGGCCCTTTTCAATCCGCGGCGCGGTATCGTCGTATAGATAGGCGAGCGCCGCGCTGTCCGGGTTCCTAAAATATTTGAAGAACACTTTCAGGCTCTCCTGCTTGTGCGTGACCATGTATTGGATGCCCTCCGTGTAGGCGCGCAGGAAAGTTAGCAATGTCCTGCGGTTTTGTTGCACGAACGGCGCGGTCGTATTGATGCCACCGCCCAGTGTCGGCACCTCAATCTTGTGTAAGATTCTTAACCCGTCGCGGCTGCCCACGAGATCGAGGGGCGGAGTGAACACCGCTCCTTGAACTAGCCCGTTTTTGATCGCTTGCAGCCTGCCGGTGGGCGTCTCGCCGACCGGAAGAAATTTTACGTCGCTCGCGGGATTGAGGCCGTGGTCGCTCAGAATTTTAACCAGGCGCGCATAGCTCGCGTCCCGTCCTCGCCCGGTGCCGAGCACCTTGCCTTTCAAATCCTGGATCGAGCGAATTGCCGGTTGGGTCACCAGCGAGTAGCCCAACGAATTCATCGTCACGCCGATGCGCACGAGATTGGCGCCCTGAAGATTCGCGAGGGTGACGCCGGTGTCCGAGCCGAGAATGATATCCACGCTGCCGCTGATCAACGCGGGCAGCATGCGCGCGCCGCCGCTTAACAAGATCAATTCCACGTCCAACCCTCTCTTCTTCCAGAATCCCATTTCAAGCGTCACCCACGACGGCGTCGAGCCCGGTCCGAGAGTGGGATAGGCCACGCGCAGTTTCTCGGCGCTATTTAACGGCATCGCGTTGCACAGTACGAAACAGAGCGCGGTAAATATTAGGGCGATCGGTGCGATCATTTTCTTCACCTCGTCACAGGTCTGGATTGAGTTCAGCTGTCCAAGCCGGGCGCGAAAAGCTCTTCCACCGAGAAGGGCGCAGCAATGATGCCTTGTTCGACACAGTAGCGGTAGTAACTTGTCACCGAGCCGCAGATTGAACGGGTCACCCGAAATGTTGCCTTTTGCCTAACTACTTGCGTTCCCCTCCGTGTCCTCAGCGCCTCTGCAGCAAATCCTCCCACCCGGCTTATCCGAACCCGTCGATCAGCGCGGCGGCAGGGAATCCGCACCGGAGAGCTTTTTGAAAAGCTCGACAACGGTTCGGTCTCGCGGCAATTCCCGAATCACTTTCTCCTGCTCTTCCGGCATCAGCGGCGAGGCATCGAAACCTGATAGTTTTTTGAAGTCCCGGTGAAAGTCGGGGTCGTTGAGGGTTTTCCTTATAGCGTCCTGAAGAATTTGCACCAGTGGCTTGGGAGTTCCCGGGGCGAAGACATACGGCGTGCCGACTTGCCTGAAAGCACGGTACATGGCCAACATTTTCCGTTCGCTGTCGGATTTCGCGAAACTTTCAATCTCGGGCAGCTGCGCATAACCCTGCGGCCGGTTTCCCCTGGGGATTTCGACAACCGCGTGGAGATCGAGAAGCCCCTTTTTCATCTCCTCGACGTTTCTCTGTTCCAATGTTTCCAAGGCATTCGCCCTGCCGTCCAACTCACCGCGCGCCAGCGCGACGTCGATCTCCGGACCGCCGTAGCCGGTAACGAATCGCGGTTTTTTCAGATCCAACAAATACGCAAACAGCCGCCCGACAATGTATACGTCATGACCCACCTCTTGAGCGCCGATTCTCACCCCTGTCGCGGCGCGTAATTTTTCCAGGTTGCTCAGCCCGGCTTCCTTGCGTGTAAGAAAAGCGTAATGAAAGACGCTCACGGGCGACCCGAGATAAATTAATTTGTCGATGTCGTACTGCACCCCACCGGTATCGAGGATCGCGTTGGTCACCAGTGACGATGACATGCCGCCGATGGTCAAACCGTCCGGACGAGCCACGCGGTAAACATGGTTCGCCGCTTTTCGGCCGCCGCCTCCCGGCATGTACTCGGACAGGATCGTCGGATTGCCCGGGATGTATTTCTGTAAATATGGGAAAAGCGCCCTGCGCCGCATGTCGCCGGTGCCGCCGGCAGCGACAATCTGAACAACGGTAATCGTTTTACCTTTGTAAAAATCCGCCTGGGCATATCCACGCTCGACCAGCGTTACGCAAACCAACACTGCCAACACTGCCAAGACCGCTGAGACCGTAAGTTTTTTCATAACAATACCTCCTGCTGCTGCCATCTGAATCTTCACCTCAGAGTTCCCACCCGGTAAAGCTGCAACCCAGTCGGAACGACTCGCGCAAAGGCGCAAAGAGTACCATGAAAGAAGTAAGGCAAAAAGAGAATTAACCGCGGAGAAGCTAGGTGTCCTGACCGAGAAATACGTTTACTAAAAGGCTCATAACATCCCCCTTCGAAAAAGGGGGATCATCCGAACCAATGCTTGGATTTGTTCAACGAACTTTTGGGCCAGGACACTAGCCCGGCAGAGCCGCAACCGAAACTCGGAATATCTCCCGCAAAGACGCAAAGATGGAGAACAGAAAATTCGAAGCACGAAATCCGAAATTCGAAACAAATTCTAATGATCAAACAACACAAAATCCCAAACAATGCTGATTCGGTTGCCGAGTTTTGGATTTTACGGATTTGGAATTTATTTTGGCCCCGGTTTGATTCGGTCCGCGGGGCCGCTTTCGTGTTTCGGATTTCGGATTTGGATTAGTGACTGCTCGGCGTCCCTTCGAATGGGCTCAGGACATGCTTGGCGGGAGTCAATCCCCGCGTTCGAGCATTCCAGATCTCGGTGTCAGATCTCGGTGTCAGGCTTTGACAATTTGCTTATTCTAGTTGGGCAGAGACGACGAATTGAATATCAAGTAATCAAAACCTGACACGTGTCTCGTTTCTTGCGCGCGTCTCATGCTCACTACGATTCCTCCCGCTCACAGCAACTGGCCGCCAGGCATGTGCGGAAAGGCGCTCATTTCATGGGCCGGACCTAACGGTTGAACTTTGTCCAAGTGGGCCCTGGTGAGTTGATCGAGCCGCGTGATGCCGAGCAGTCCCATGGTGGCGACGATTTCGCTTTTGAGTATTTCGAGAAGCCGTACCAAGCCGGCCTGACCAGCGGCGGCGAGTCCCCATCCTTGCAGCTTGCCGATGGCCACGGCATGTGCCCCCAGCGCGATAGCCTTGAGCACGTCGCTACCGCGAACAATTCCGCCGTCGAGCAGTATATCCGCTTTGCCGCCGACCGCAGCGACGATTTCCGGTAGCATGTCGATGGTGGCCCGCCCATGATCAAGCTGGCGCCCGCCATGATTGGAGACATAAATCGTCCCGACGCCATGTGCCACGGCGAGGGCTGCGTCTTCGGCGGTCGCCACGCCCTTTAAAATGAACGGCAGTCCGGCCATCTCCTTGATGGCGTCCAAGGTCTCCCAAGTAAGGCCGGCGCGGTATTCATAACCGACACCGCGGCGACTCGGCGGCAGCCAGCGATCCATCATCTGACGCTCGCGGTGGCCGTAGTGCGCGGTGTCGACGGTAAGGCATAGCGCCGAATAGCCGGCCTGCTTGACACGGGTCAGAAGATTGCCGACCCATTTCAAGTCGCCTTGCACGTAGAGCTGAAAAATTTTTGGGTTGCGGCTAGCCGCGGCAATCTCTTCGAGACTCGGTTGGGTCACGGAGCTGACGAAGTTGACGGTGCCAAATTCTTCGGCGGCTTTGGCGACGGCGACTCCGCCCGCGGGCGTGATCGATTGCAGCGAGCCGATCGGCGCGAGCATGACGGGGATGGCAAGCTGCTGTCCGAGAAAAGTTGTCGAGGCATCGATCGCGGAGACATCGACGAGCACCCGCGGGCGAAAGGCGAGACTATCCAGGCCGAACCGGTTGCGACGCATGGTGGTTTCGGACTCGGCGCCGCCGGTCAAGTAGTGCCAAACGTTGTCGCTAAGATTGCGCCGCGCCGCCATGATGATCTCTTGGTTGGTAACAAAATCCAATGCCATATCGTATCTTCACGGATCCAAATCCGAAATCCGAAGCACGAAATCCGAAACAAACCGGGGCCAAAATAAATCCCAAATCCGGAAAATCCAAAACTCGGCATCCGATTCAGCATTGTTTCGAATTTTGTGTTGTTTGATCATTTGAATTTGTTTCGAATTTCGGATTTCGTGCTTCGAATTTGCGGTTCTCCAACGTTGCGTTCTTTGCGCGAGATATTCCGAGACCGACCGGTGCGCGAAGCGCACCCTACCAAAACCTTCGTGTCCTTCGTGCCTTCGTGGTGAAAACTATCCTTATCTTATTCGCTTGCGGCTGTGCCGCGTCAATCCTCACGCACGATGACGCAATGTTCGGGATGGGCTGCCGCGCATATCGATTGGCCGGTGTCGAAGCGTTGGGACGGCGGCGCGATCACG
>JAERMN010000605.1 GCA_016844625.1 Deltaproteobacteria bacterium | reverse complement strand
GAGACCGCCAGTCAGGCTGGCGACAAAATCGGCGTGGCGCGCCAGAAGATCGAGCAGAGCTTGATCGAAGGCAAGAAGGCATTAGCCGACGCCGAGAAGAACCTGGTCGCAAAATCCAAAGAGGCTGTCGACGTCGCCGACGACTACGTGCGCGAGAATCCCTGGGGCGCCGTCGGCATCGCCGCTGGCGTCGGCTTGGTGCTCGGCCTGTTGATCCGCGGCAAATAAGCTCGCGCTCATGGCCGATCGACACAGCCGTCCGGGCGGGGACAGCTCGCCCGGCTTTCTGCATTCGTTCAAAGCCGCGTTGGCGACTCTGAGCTCGGCGTTTCACACCCGCGTAGAGATCTTCGTCACCGAGCTCGAAGAAGAGCGCGAGCGGCTGAAGCAGACGCTGATTCTCACCCTTTTAGTTGTCTTCGGTCTGAGCCTCGGCTTTATTCTGCTGACGATTTTTTTGGTCGCGATATTTTGGGACAAAGGCTGGATCGGCGCGATTGGCGGCCTGGCTGTCATCTACCTCGGAGTCGGCGCCATCGCCGCGCTGAAGCTGCGCAACTCTTTTCTCAAACGGCCCGGACTGTTCCCGGTAAGCCTCGCCGAACTAGGCAAGGATCGCGATCACCTCAAGGCTTGGTCCAATGACTAGCCGTTTGGAAGATATCGCCCGCCGCAAGCAAGCCTTGATCGACAAAGCGGCCGGCGAGCGCGCCGATCTGGCGCGCATCTATGGCGAACTAAAATCACCCCTGGCGATAGGCTCCACGCTCTTGGGAATCGGTCGAGCGCTTAAGACCCACCCGATTGTCGCCGCCGGCGTATCAAGTTTTCTAGTCAGCGGCTATGCGGGAAAACTTTTGAAATCCACCGGCGAGCTACTCAAGGTCTGGCATCTCGCCCGCCCACTCTGGGATTGGTGGCGGAAGAGAAGAAGTAAATAGTTAGGAGTAAGTAGTAAGGAGATTGAGAAGTCCCGATTCCGAACTCCTGACTTCTCACTACTCGCTCCTTACGTCTATTCCGTCCTCGCCCTCTCGACTTTTCTCGGATCCGCCGCGCCGTTCATCGTCACGCCATCCCAAGTGATCGCCTGCACCACACCGAGAGCGCTTTGTTCTCGCACCTCGTGACCACGCTGTTCGAGCGCCTTTTTTACTTCCGCGTCAATTTTAGCTTCAACCGCTAGCCTCTCGGGCATCCACTGATGATGAACGCGTGCAGCTTCTACCGCTTGTTTCACCGGCATCCTAAAATCGATGACGTTAAGAATCGTTTGCAGCGTCGCGTTGATAATCCGCGGCCCGCCAGCGGCGCCGACCACCAGCTCCGGACGATTGCCGTTCAAGATAATCGTCGGCGCCATGCTGCTGAGCGGCCGCTTCTTAGGCTGAAGCGAATTGGCCTGATTGCCAATCAAACCATAAACGTTGCCAGTCTCGGCATGAATCGCGAAATCGTCGATTTCGTTATTAAGCACGATGCCGGCCTTGGCCACCAGCAATTTTGAACCGAAGCGCGTATTGACCGACTGCGTGCACGCGACCGCGTTACCGAAGCGGTCGATGACACTGAAATGCGTCGTGCCGCCCTTCTCGGCATTGTAGTTGTAATAGCCGTAAAAAGTCGGCGGCCGGGTTTTGTCGGGCGCGATCCGGCCGCGAACCCACGCGCCATACTCTTTCGCCGTGAGTTTTCGTATCGGCACATGGACAAAATCCGGATCGCCCAAATGCGCCGCGCGATCGGCAAAAGCATGCTTCATAGTCTCCGTGATCAAGTGCAGATAGAAAGCTGAATTGTGTTTGAACTCAACGAGCTTGTAACCCGCCAATACGTTGAGCATCTGGAGAATCGCCACGCCGCCCGAGCTTGGCGGCGGCATGGTGATCACCGTGCGGCCGCGGTACGAACCGATCAGCGGCTCGCGCCACGCCGCCTGGTAATTTTTGAGATCGTCGAGGGTCATCACGCCGCTTTCTTTTTTGATCGTTTCGACGATCGCTTGGCCGATCCAGCCTTGATAAAAAACCGCTGCGCCCTGTTGCGCGATCGCTTTCAACGTATCGGCCAACTCAGCCTGGCGGATGAGCTCGCCTTCGTTGGGCACTTCGCCTTTCGGCATGTAGATTCGTCCTAGATCGGGAAATAATTTCATGTTTTTCTGCATGCGCTCGATCGCCACGCGCATCGCCGCATCGACGGGGAAACCTTCAGCCGCGAGTTTGATCGCCGGCGCCGCCAACACTGGCAGTGGCAAAGTGCCAAATTTCTTGTGTGCTTCAACCAGTCCCGCAACTTCTCCCGGCACGCCAACCGCCAAGGCGCCGTTAAGGCTCAATGCCGGCGCCGCTTTGCCGTCTTTCATATAAAGCTCGCGGCGCGACGCTGCGGGGGCAGTCTCGCGAAAATCCAAAGCGAAAGATTTCTTGTCTTTGGCGCGGTAGATCACCATAAACCCGCCGCCACCAAGTCCTGAGGACTTCTGATCGACGACCGACAATGCCAATGCTGTCGCGATCGCGGCGTCGACCGCGTTGCCGCCGCGCTTAAGAATCTCCATGCCAGCTTGACTGGCATGCTCACTATCGGCAACGACAAGACCTGCTGTGGACTCTACAGACCTTGCCTTACCATCTGCGGGAAGAAAACTAACAAGAAAGCAAAAT
>JAERMN010000604.1 GCA_016844625.1 Deltaproteobacteria bacterium | reverse complement strand
TAAAACTTCGCCGGCGAAGCTTGCCACGCCTTCCATGGTTTTGAGCGCAACGTTGCCGGTAAAGCCGTCGCAAACCACGACATCGACCTTGCCGTTAAAAATATCGCGCCCTTCGACGTAACCGATGTAATTGACCGGCACCGCGGCCAACTGCTCGCTCGCCGCGCGGGTCAAGTCAGTGCCTTTGCTTTCTTCTTCACCGTTGCTCAACACGCCTACTCTAGGATTAGCGACACCCAGGACTCGCTCGGCATAGATCGAACCCATGAGGCCAAATTGGACCAGGTGCAGCGGCTTGCAATCGACGTTGGCGCCGGCGTCGACAATCACGGTGCCTTTATCGAGATTCGGCACGACGACGAGAATCGCCGGACGGGCGACTTGCGACAGCCGGCCGATGACGAACATGCCGATGCGTCAACTTCGCCGCGCTTCATCATCTCGAAGCCGACCTTCATCGACGAGTCCTTCTTGCGCAAAGCGACGCTCGGCGACTCGTGCATCGGCACGACTTCGGATGCGGCGATGATTTCGAATTTCGGCGCGCTGGGATGCTTGGCCAGCTCCTGCTCGACGGCGTCTTTCTGGCCGATCAACACGAGCTCGACGCCAAGCTCTTGAGCCGCAAGCAGAGCGCCCTCGATCACGACTCCTGGGGCGTGGTCTCCGCCCATCGCATCGATAGCGATTTTCGGCATGGGAAGAAAAAAGTCAGCTTTCTTTAGTTGGAATGACCGCGCGGCCGCGATAAAAGCCGCACTTGGCGCAAGCCCGATGGGGCAAAACTGTTTCGCCACAGTTAGCACAGCTGCTCCACTGGGGCTTGGTTAGATGATCGTGCGAACGGCGTTGGTTCTTCACCCGCTTCGAGGTTCTTCGCTTCGGTACCGGCATAAAATAGATCCTATCTTTCTTTCAGATTAAAAAACGTTGCCAAATCAAATTAAACAAATAAACGAAGCCACTTCGCGGGCAGGGATTTAACCCCGCACTAGCGTCCGACTTTGAGCGTGCGAAATAGCGCCATGCGCGGATCGCCGTCGGCGTTCGCGCAGCTACAAGGTTCGCTGTTTAAGTTTGCGCCGCACTTGCCGCACAGGCCGCGGCAGTCTTCTGAGCACAATGACCTGGTCGGCAACGCCAATATGACTTGCTCCGCGATCAACGGCGCTAGATCAATTTCTTCCGACGAATAGTAACTCAAGCCCAACTCGTCGCGATGTAACTCCGCCGCCCTATGGCCCGATCGTTTCGGCTCGGGCGTCAGGACCAAATCGAATGTTTGATCGAGCGAGAAGTTAAATTCTTCCAAACACCGGCCACAGTGACCTGTGAAAGCGCCACTAAAATTTCCGCTAAAAAATATCTCCGGGCCCGACCGGTAGTAGAGCAAATGCACTGTATATCTGGTTGAGTTCCTCAACGTTTTCGGAGAAATCGATCTCTTTCGGTGTTTGAGGAATCTCGTCGATGGAGATTTTCATCGGCGCTAATGCGGGCCGTTCAATGTTGATCGAATATAGACAATTCCGCCCTATTGTCAAGCCGATGGCCGTCGTCCAAAGCGCGAAAAGATGGTGCTTTATTGGTAACTTCCAGCGCATCGCGCCGGCGGCTTGAAGGGCTGAAAGAAGCGCTGAAGAATGCCCCCAAGCAAACCCACAGTACCTTGTACATTCCCGCGCTTTTTGTTAACCGTCATTTTATCCACCCCATGAGTTTGCCCAATCATTTACAAAATCGCTGGCGCAGCCGACGCTTCAATTCGTTCAATGGCGTCCTGCGTGACCAATTCCACGCGCGCGTTTACAAGATCGGTCTGCGCTTGGACTTCACCTGCCCCAACCGCGACGGCAAGGTCGCCGTCGGCGGCTGTATTTATTGCAACAACACGAGCCACACGGCGAAAAACTATCAGCCCCGCATGTCGGTCACCGCGCAACTCGAACAAGGCGCGCTGGCTGCGCAAAAACGCCACCAAGCCGAAAAATTTATCGCCTATTTTCAGAGTTATTCAAATACCTATGATTCGATTACCAAGTTGGAGCGGCTTTACTATGAGGCCCTCGATTTCCCCGGCGTGGTTGGCATCTCAATCGCCACGCGCCCCGATTGTCTCGGCGACGGCGTCCTCGATCTGCTGAGCCAATTATCGGCGCAAACTTATCTCTGGCTCGAAATCGGACTCGAGTCGATGTATGACCGCACGCTGGCATGGGTCAATCGCGGCCATGGGCTCAGTGCATATATCGATGGCGTCAGCCGCGCCAAAGCGCGCGGCTTGCGCGTGTGCACGCACTTGATCCTCGGCTTTCCCGGCGAAAGCCGCGCGGAAATGCTCGCCACTCCGGCGCTGTTCAACCGCCTCGGCATCGACGGCGTCAAATTGCACAATCTCCACGTGATCAAGAACACCCAGTTGGAAAAATATTATCGTCTCGGCCAAGTGCCGCTGTTTAGCCAAGAGCAATACGTCGACCTCGTCATCGATTTTCTCGAATTATTAAATCCCAACATCGTCATGCATCGGCTCTCCGCCGAAACCTATCGGGATATCACGGTGGCGCCCGAGTGGTCAGCCGACAAACGCGGCGTCCACAACGCCATCGTCAAAGCGCTGGCTCAGCGCGACACTTGGCAGGGAAGACTCTTTGCCAACGAAAAAAACACCAAAGCAGATCGAACAGGCGATGCCTGTTTCCAAGGAGCAGTACTTTGAACGGCCATATCGGTTTGATTCATTCGATTTTACCCGCCACCGTGGACCTCAACGTTAAAATCCCCGAGAGCCACCCGTCGGCGCGCAATCTGGGCTCGGAACGGGTCGGTTCGGGAACGATCATCGATCCCGACGGCTACATTCTGACCGTTCATTATGTCACCATCGGCGCTTCGTCGATCACGGTAACGCTATCCGATGGCGCGCAGTATCCGGCGAAAATCGCCGCCCAAGATCAAGAAACCGGTTTATCGTTGGTGAAGATCGCCGCGCGCGATCTGCCCTGCTTAAAACTGGCCGCGGCCGATTCCGTCGCTCTTGGCGAAGCGGTGGTGATGATCGCTAGCGCCGGCCAAAACAGCCGGCGCGTCAGCGGCGGCCATGTCTCATCGATGGCATCCTACGACGGCGAATGGGAGTACATGATCGAAAAAACCATTCGCACCACCGCGTTCAATCCTGGCTTTGGCGGCGGCACGCTAGCTAACTTTCGTGGCGAGCTGATTGGCGTGGTGTCTTTGAATCTGTATGAAGTCGGCAAGTTTTCCCTCGCCATCCCGGTCGACTATTACTTAACTTACGAGCGCGAGCTGAAACAGTACGGCCAGGTGCAGAGCCGGCCGCGCCGGCCATGGCTGGGTCTCTATTCTCAAGCGCTGGCGGGCCACGTCGTCATCGGCGGTGTCGTGCCCAACGGCCCGGCGGCGAAGTTTGGATTACGGCAGGGCGATATTATTTTGTCAGTGGAAAAACAAGAGATCCGTTCGCGCCAGGCGCTCTACCAAGAAATGTGGAAAAAGCGGCCGGGGGAACGGATCTCGTTTAGAATTCTGCGCGATGATCAGTCGTTCGATTTGGAAGTCGTCGGCGGCGATCGCGCCGACCGCTACCGTACTTAATCGTCGCCGCCCAATTTTTTAATCTCGCCTTTGCCGGTGATCTTGATCGCGATCGCGGGCGTATAAGCGTCCGGTTCGTAATTGATCATGCCCATGTCGGTTTCCTGTAAATCACGCAGCTTGACGTTGGCGCCGCTTTTTTCGATCTTGGTCTTGTCATCGACGCCCACCACTTCTTCACGCACCTTGCCTTTGCGTTCCATTTGAAAGGTAATCGTGCGCTGCCCAACCGCGCTGATAACGCCTTCCACTTGCACGGCTTTGGTCTTGGCCGCCTTGGCTGCTTCTGCTTTTGCCGATTCCGCTTTCGCCGGCGCGGGAGCGGGCGCCGGTTTTGGTGCCGGTGCCACTAGCGGTGCGGCTGGCGGAGGCGCGGGCTTATCATCCACCGAGCTACAAGCGATCGCCAGCACAGTCGCCAACGAAGCTGCGACCGGCCACGAAACATTTTT
>JAERMN010000603.1 GCA_016844625.1 Deltaproteobacteria bacterium | reverse complement strand
TGGCGGCTCAGGCCTAGTTCTTGAGCCGCCTTTTGTTTGTTCCAGTGATATTTTTTTAGGGCGTCTTCGAGCATGCGGCGTTCGATGTTTTCGACCACTTCGTCGATGGTTTTGCCGTCGTAAGAGAGCGCTTTTTCCTGACCGTCCGGCTCGACCGACTCGCGTGGCAAGTCGAGGTGCTCGGCGCCGATCGTCGGTCCTCGCACCGAAGCCACCAGCCGTTTGATTTCGTTTTCTAACTGCCTAGCGTTGCCCGGCCAGAGATAAGCTTGGATGAGCTTCGCGGCCGCCGGGGTGAACTGTTTGGGCTCGAGGTTGATGCGGCTACAGTGTTTGGCGAGAAAGTGCTTGGCGATGAGCGGGATGTCTTTAGCAATTTCACGCAAAGGCGGAGTCTGGATGCGCACGACTTTGAGCCGGTAGTAAAGTTCTTCGCGAAATGTCCGCTCTGTGATCGCGCGCTCGAGATTCTTGTTGGTCGCGGCGATCACGCGCACGTCGATGGGTAATGGCTTTTGTCCGCCGACCCGGTCGACGGTGCGCTCTTGCAGCACTCGGAGCATCTTGGCTTGTGCTGAAAGACTCAAGTCGCCGATCTCGTCGAGAAACAAAGTACCACCGTTGGCGGCTTCAAACTTGCCGGTTCTACGGTCGACTCCGGTAGCCACGCCCTTCTCGATGCCATACAGCTCAGCTTCAACCAAGTTGTCAGGCAAAGAAGCGCAGTTGAGGGCAATAAAGGGCTGGTTATAGCGCGGGCTATTGAAGTGGAGCGCGCTGGCGACCAACTCCTTCCCCGTGCCGCTCTCTCCCTGTATCAGCACGTCCACCGAGCTGTCGCGGATCTGATCGATCAGCCGGACGATCGCCTGGATTTGCGGCGACATGCCGACGATGTTGCGCAGATGCGCCTGGCCGCTCTCGGCCTTGCGCTGCAGCTCGCCTTTGGGCTCGCTCCCATCTCGTTCTTTCCTAAGCGCGTCGATCAGCAGTGCGGTCTCGATCGCATTGGCGGCATGGGCAGCGAAGGCTTCCATGATCTCCACGTCGTCTTGGGTAAACGGGCCGCTCTGTTTGTTGATCGCCTCGCACACGCCAATCACTTCATCTTTGGTGTTTTTCATCGGCACGCCGAGCACGGTTTTCGTGCGATAACCGGTCTGCGAGTCGACCACGGTGAAAAACAGCGGATGATTGGGGGCGTCGTCGATGTTCACCGATGCGCCGTTCATCGCCACCGCGCCGGCGACGCCCAAGCGCGCGTCAAATCGAATCTCCTGGTTGTCGCTGGTCAGAAACGAGCGCAGCTCGCATTTATCCCGGTCGAAGCCGAACACGCTGACCAGATCGGCGCGGATCAAATCTTTGATTTCCTGCTTGAGCAGATTTAACAACGGCGCCAGCTCCCGCTCCGAGTGCATCCGTCCGATGACCGAGAGCAATACCAATTTGTCTGTTTCAGTCATGTCTCGCCGATTCCAAGCCCGCGCAGATTCTGACTCGTCACGCACCTTACGCCGTAGCACAGTGCCAAAACGAGTGTCAATGAAGCCATTGAGCGACTGGCGACGCCGCGCGATCGCTCTGTAACCAAGCAAGCGTGCGAAACTCACAGCGGTAACCAGATTGTCGGTTGGGAAACTAGGTTACCAGCAGGTTTGCCCTCTGGCTCACTGGAAAACGCTAAGCGCAAGAACAATCAAGCATTTTTCTGAGTCGCCGGTTCGGCACCAAGCTTGCTCTACAACCGTTACAGAACCGTTATCAGCGCGACAATCGAGATCCTCGAACAATGGAGTAGATCGTGATGAAACCTATATTCACACCATCGAGCGAAGCTAGAGCAGAACAGCTCCCGGTGAAAAACTTCTGAATCTGTACGCAATCGGTTATCGCCGGCAAATCGCGCGCTCTGGAAAAGCCGCCAAACGCCGCGCCAAAGGAGCTGACATGAAGATCACACCGGGTTTCAAGATAATTGTGATGGTAATTCTACTAAAAACTGCTGTGCCGGCGCTCGGCATGGATGGCGGATGGTATTTTACCTCAACCGAAATCGCCACCGCCTATCGCTACCAGGAACAGTTTGGCCGCCGCTTGCGCCATCCGCTAAAACCGACCGCTTGCTCCTTCGGCAAGAGTGAATTCGTCGCATCCTTCCAAGGCAAAGAGTTTGTCGCGCCCTGCCGATTCATCAATGAAACCACGCGCCACCTAAAACAGATGTTGAAGAACGGCGCGGCGCGCTATCTGTTTCCCTTGGACGCCGACCACGCCCACCTCGCCGTCCCTACCGAGCTGTGGGCCGAAAAATATAGCAAGTTATCGATCGGCGAAGTCCTGCCGGAATTATTGCGCGAGCCGAAGCTGATTGCGCTCTACCACACTGCCGAACACCTGACGATCGCCGATCCGAATACCGGCGCGGCGAGCGGCACGACGAAAGAGTGGCGCGCCAAGCGCAATGTGCTGGGATTCTTTGACGGCAGGCCGGTAAAAATTCTGCCACCGCCCGCGGACGGCTTGGCGCTTCTCGCCCACCGGCTTGGCGAATTGGCTTTTTCCGCCAATGCCAAGGCGGTGACGTTCGATATCTCGTTCGACGAGGATAGTACCGATGTGCCGTGAGAGCGAATGCGATAAACGAAGTAATGCCACAACCGGCATTCCGCGCGCATTTTTTCACGCGCCCTCTTCGGCCGACCCTCGTCGATCATTTCACGTCGTTACCTAGCTAAATTCTTACCTTTGAAATGTTGGGTCTTCAGGCTTTTCTGTGAAGCAGGGCTCGGAGATTGCACCGCCGCGGCGCGGCGGCCGCGGAGAAATTCGAATAAAAATCTTGAACAAACTCTCTGTGTCACTATAGCCGAAAATTTGCGCGGCTCGCGCAACTTTTTCGCTCGCCCCTACCCCGCACATAGCAAGAATTACTCGCGCCAAGACGCAAAGCGCGCCAAGTGACGGGCCAAGCCCCGTCATCCCGAACGAATGTGAGGGATCTGAGAAAGATTTCTCCCTTCGGTCGAAATGACAAAGCCCCCCCCCCTTGCGGCCTTGGCGTCTTTGCGCGAAATATTCCGAGACTGTCCGGTGCGCGAAGCGCACCCTACGAAAACCTTCGTGTCCTTCGTGCCTTCGTGGTGAATCCGAATCCGAAACGGGCCTGTTTGGAACATTTGTTGTTGACCACGCTGATTTCAGCGTGGTCAATGAAATATCAATCGCGAGTATTGTCTAGTCCAATCACGGCGAACGTCTGACAACTGGACTATGATTTACTCGGGTATTCCGACGGCGCTGCTTTGCCGGCGTCGACGGCGCATTTTTGAAAACCGCGGGAAAGTCGACGGCGACGCCGTCGATGTCTTTGAGAGAACCAGGGGGGAATTGATCGCCGACTGTCAGTTTTGCCATGTGATTGGTCCTTCTATTCCGATCTAAGGGCAAGACACGCCTTGCCCCTACCCAAAGATTAATTCCATCAATCCGTGATGTCGTACATGCGCTCGTTGAGAACAAACCGGCCCGACACCGGCATTCGCTTGCGCATGGAATTGACCGTGTGGCAACCCTTGTCGGCCGCCTGGGCGACCTGGATCACTTTCTCCAGCGGCGACTCGCTCTTAATTTTGAACACGTAACTAATCCCTTGGGCCGCGTCGGAAAAATCTTTGATGGGGAATGTACCGCTCAAGTCGTAGGTCATGCGGAGATCCATTTCGAGATCGTCTAGAACAACGCCGGCTTTGGCCGCCAAACGTTTGAACTGGCTGAACATGCAAAAACCGATGGAGGCGATAAAATATTGCAGCGGCGAAGGACGTTTGCCATGTTGCTGCTTGAATTTCTCGTCGTCGCAGTAGACCGTGTAGTCGTCGCGCTGTTCTAGCTTGACCAGCGCTTCGTTGAGGCGAATGATCGCGCGCTGTTGCAAAAGGTAGCCGTCCGAATCCTCGCACGGCCGCTCGCGTTGCTCTTCATAGACGACCCGAAACTTTCCGAGATCGATGGTTCCCGGAAGCGACGCCATGGATTACTTCGCGCCGTGCAGCGCTTGGTAAATCTTTTCCGCCGTGATCGGCAAACTTTTTATCCGCACGCCGCAGGCATCTTCGACCGCATTGGCGATCGCCGCCGCGGTGGGAATATTGCCGGTCTCGCCGATCGGCATACTGTCATAAGGACCGGCGCCGTGCGGCGCTTCCGTAACCGAGCCCGTGAATGCCGGAATATCTTTAACCGTCGGAATCTTGTACTCGCCGAAGTGAGTCGTCGCGACTTTGCCGTCGTTGATGATCACTTCTTCCATCAGCGTGTAGCCGATGCCCGTCATGCTCGCGCCCTCGATCTGGCCCTGGTGCATCAACGGATTGAGCACGGTTCCGGTGTTATGGGTCGAAGTGAATTTCTTGAGTTTGACCTGTCCGGTTTCCCGGTCGACTTCCACTTCCGCCACCTGGACGCACATGGACGCCGCATGAATTTTGGAATTATCGTTAAACGTCGCATCAACCGCGATCGGCGCTCCTTTAGCTTTGACGATCTCGCCGTAGGTCAATCGCCGCTCCATGCGCGGGTGCAACGCCGCCCCCTTGGCGAGCGTGATTTGATCCGCCGCCACGCCCATCTGCCGTGCCGCTTCTTGTTTGATTGCGGCAACCGCCTTCAGTGCTGCGTCATAGCCTGCGTTGCCGTAGACCCGCGTCGCCCGGCTGCCGCCGACGATCTGACTCAATGGCATCTTGAGTTCTTCCGCGACGATTTCACTTAAGACCGTATACGTCCCCGCGCCTTGATCGGCCATGGCGGAGGAAATCGTCGCTACGCCTTTTTCATCCAGCGAGATCGCCACCGTGCCGATGCCCCCGGCGGGCGTCCACTGCACCAGCGCGACGCCGCGCCCGACGTTTTTCGCCTTGGGCTTTTGATAGCCGGAGTCGTCCAGCGCCTTTTTGAGCGTCTCGTCGGTCTTAATATAGCTGTACTCCTCGCCCGTTGGATCGATATCGCCGTCGTGCATGAAGTTTTTCTGGCGCAACTTGATCGGGTCCATGGCCAATTTTTTTGCGATCAGATCCATTTGGCTTTCATTGGCAAAGAATCCCTGGGGGTCGCCGGGCGAGCGCATATGACCGCAGGG
>JAERMN010000131.1 GCA_016844625.1 Deltaproteobacteria bacterium | reverse complement strand
AATCGATTCCGCGGAACTAAAAGAGTTGACCGAAAAATTGATGACCGCCTGTCACATTCTCGATCACGAGGGCGTGACCGACGGATACGGTCATATCGGCGTGCGTGTGCCAGGCGCAGAC
Source organism: Deltaproteobacteria bacterium (assembly GCA_016844625.1). GTDB lineage: Bacteria > Desulfobacterota > Binatia > UBA9968 > UBA9968 > DP-20. The sequence goes on along the minus strand of JAERMN010000131.1, from coordinate 7,622 downwards.
GCGTTTATTACCATCGCCAACGTCAGCCCAGGCTGCGTTACGCGGGATCGCTTGATCATGCAGGATTTCGACGGCAATCATCTTGACGGCGCCAAGACGCCGCCCAACGAATGGCCGATTCATGCCTGTATCATGAAAGCCCGCCCGGAGATCGTCAGCGTGGCACATACCCACTCGAAGTGGAGCACGATTTTTAGCGTCTTGCCGATCAAGCTCAAACCCATGCATCACTACGGCAAGTTTCTTTCCGCCGACGGCCCGCCGGTCTATCAAGGCATTGGCCTGGTGCGCACGGTGGAGCGCGGCAACGACCTCGCTGCCGCGCTTGGCGACGGCCCGGTAGTTCTCTTGCGCGCCCACGGCGACGCTGTGGTCGGCGAAAGTATCGAGCAGGTCATCGAACGCACCACGCGGCTCGCCATGCTCGGCGAGTGGAATCATTTAGCGCTGCTGCACGGCGAGCCGCGCTATCTGACCGCGGAAGAATTAGAAGTGTACAATGCCGACCAAAGATTCCCCATGCGCGGCTGGGAATATTTCGTCAGCCGGTTGAACGGAAACAAACGTGAGTTGGAGTGATTGATTTAACGAGTTGAGGAGGAGTTTCACCATGGCCACATCCGCGGAATTCGTCGCCCAGATCAAAAAAGATATCCAGGCGTTTCCCAAGATTCGCATCAAGCATCCTTTCTTGAAAGCCGTCTGCAACGGCACCGCGACCATGGATCAAATTCGCGCCTGGGCGATTCAGGACTATCAGTTTCGCGCCGCCGTGCCGCGCATTTGCATGCTACGCTACCTGGCGTGCACCGATCCGGAGATCGCGCAAAAACTTTGGGGCGTCGTCGAGGAAGAGACCCGCGGCTTGGACACCGGCAGCGCCGGCCACAACGAACTGGCGATCCGCTTCGCTCACGCAATCGGTCTCACGCGGGAGCAGTTGGAAAATGCCGAGCTGCGCCCGTCCACCGCGGCACATCTTTATTACGTCGAGCTGATCATTCACACCTTGCCCTGGTTCGTCGTCATGGCGATCCAGATCGGCGCGGAAGGGACTTTCGGTCCGGCGGCGGCGGCGATCGGCAACGGTTTGCTTAAATACTACAATATGAAGCCCGACGACGCGCGCTTCTTCACCGTCCATGCGGAAGCCGATGAAGATCACAGCAGCCTCGCCGAAGAAATCGCCATACGCTATCTCCACTCGCCGCATCTCCAGGAGCAAACGCGCAAACACACTTTCCGGCGCATGGAGTTGCTCTACGACATCTGGTCGATCGACGGATTCGAGCAATAAATGAAACCCCAGGGCGGCCAAGCCGCAACCGAATGAGAAAAAAAGTTTACACCACGAAGGACACGAAAAGCACGAAGTTCGGAATTTTAATCATCCGAACCCTTCGTGTCCTTCGTGATCTTCGTGGTGAGATTCGATTTGCGCATCGGGCGCGGCAACTTAGGAATACCGGCCCGGAAACTTTGCGCGAGCAGTGCAAACTTTGAACTATGGTAAAGCAATGGCAGAGCTGACCTTAGGATTCATTTCCGCCTTCAACGAGCGGGTCGAGCCGCTGATGAACGGCACGATCAAAGTCGACGGCGTTAGTCTCATCCCAACCTATTCGCATCCGGCGGAAACATTCTGGCGCCAGCTCAAGTTCGGCGAGTTCGAAGTGGCGGAGATGTCGATGTCGTCGTTTCTGATCGCCCGCTCGCAGGGCGCCGACATGATCGCGCTGCCGGCTTTTCCGAGCCGCCGTTTGTTTCAAACCGAGCTGTCCTACCATGTCGACTCAGGCATCACGAAACCGGAAGACCTCGCGGGCAAACGTCTGGGCGTGGCGGAATATCAGCAAACCGCGGCGTTGTGGCTACGCGGCATTCTCGAACACGACTTCGGCGTGTCACAGTATAAGATTCACTGGTACATGGAACGGAGCGAGGAGATGAGCCATGGCGGCGCGACCGGTTTTAAGCCGCCGCCGGGAATATCGTTTAACCGCATCGCCGGCAACAAGAGCCTGGCGTCGACGATCCTCGATAACGAACTGGACGTTGCCCACGTCTCAAGCCCGTGGGTGCTGCAAGCCAACACGCTCGACCGCTCGAGCCGGATCACGGGTAAAGGCGATTGGAGCCAGATCAAGCCGCTCTTTGCCGACCGCATGGCGGAAGGCGCGCGCTTCTACCAGCAGCATGGTTTTCTACCGGTCAATCACGCTTACATCATCCGCGGCGATATTCACCGCAAACATCCCTGGCTCGCCGGCAAATTATATGACGGTTTCGTCCGCGCCAAAGCCTTCGCCCAGGAGAAATTGGCGGAGCAGATTCCGACAGCGCTGATATTCGGCCAGGAATATCTTGCCACCACGCGCGCGCTGATCGGCGACGATCCGTTTCCATTCGGTATCAAAGCCAATCGCGCCATGCTCGACACCATCGCCAGCTATTCCTATGAGCAAGGCTTGACGCCCAGGAATATGAAAGTCGAAGAACTATTCGCCGAGAGCACGCTTGACACGTAATCTATCCATAAGATCGCTTCAGCTCGGAGGGAAGTCATGAAAATCGAGAGCCGCGTCGCCATCATCGCCTTAATTCTGCCGTTGATTTTTGCCGTCGAGCTCGCCCGCGCACAAGCGAACCCCGATCCCCGCTTGATCGAAGGCGCAAGAAAAGAAGGCGAAGTTGTTTTCTACACCACCATGACCCTGGATCAAAGCAAAGAAGTCATGGACCGCTTTCAGAAAAAATATCCGTTCATCAAGCCCACTCTGTTTCGCACCGGCGGGGGTCCGCTGCTCAATAGGATTCTCACCGAAGCGCGCGGCGGCCGTCACGCATGGGACGTCGTTGCGGGACGAGCCGAAATGTATGTGCCGCTGATGGATAGAAAATTATTGGCTTCCTATCGCTCGCCAGAAGCCAAGGCCATCGACGAAGATCTGGTCGACAAGGAAGGATACTGGACGGCATATTACGTCGTCACTTACGTCTTGGGCTGGCATACCAAGTCAGTCCGACGAGAGGACGTGCCCAAAACCTATGACGCATTGGTCGACCCGAAGTGGAAAGGCGGCCAACTGTCCTTCGACAACGAGGCGTACGGGATGCTGCAAGGGTTGATGCGCGCCTGGGGGCGCGAGAGAGCGATCGCCTATTTTCGCCGCATCGCGGCGATCGATCCCTCTATGAAGCGAGGCAACACGGAACGAGTCGCGCTGGCGGCGGCGGGCGAATACCCTCTAACCGTAGCCTACAATCAGACCTTCGAACGCATGGTTGCCAGGGGCGCGCCCATCGACTGGTTACCCTTAGAGCCGGCGGTAGTCACCGCTTTCCCGATCATGCTCGCGGCGAAGGCGCCCAATCCCAACGCCGCCCGGCTTTACTATGACTTCAGCTTGTCCAAAGAGGGACAGGAAATGATGCGCACCATGCAGCGCATTCCCGTGCGCAAAGATGTCGAGCCCCATCCGCCCCGGCTTTTTCGCGGCTACAAACGAGTGGTGGAAAACCCCGAAGATTATAAAGACTTCGAAGGGCTTGTAAGACTGTACAACGACATTTTCAAGCTTCGTTGAGTCAAACCTGCTACCGACGAACAGGAGACGAAAATGTCTAAGCTACGTTTAGGCCTTATTTCGGCATTCAACGAGCGGGTCGAAGCGCTGATGAAAGGCATCGTTCAAGCTGAAGCGATCGAGATCGTGCCGACTTATTCGCACCCTTCGGAGACGTTCTTGCGCCAGCTCAAGGATCTGGAGTTTCCGGTCGGCGAGATGTCGATGTCATCTTATCTGATCGCCCGCGAGCGCGGCCTCGACATGATCGCGCTGCCGGTTTTTCCCAGCCGCCGACTGTTTCACACCGAGCTTTCCTACCACACCGACTCTGGCATTACGAAACCGGAAGACATCGCCGGCAAACGCATCGGCGTCAGCGAATATCAGCAAACCGCGGCGCTCTGGCAGCGCGGCGTCCTCGAACACGACTTCGGCGTGTCGCAGTATAAAGTCCACTGGTACATGGAGCGCACCGAAGAACTGAGCCACGGCGGCGTCACCGGCTTCACTCCACCTGAAGGCATTTCGTTCCAGCGCGTGGCGCCCGACAAAAGCCTGGCGTCGATGTTGGTAAACCATGAACTGGATGTCGCGGCGATCAACAGCCCATGGAAAAACGCTCCCAATCAACTCGGCCGGTCGCAGCGTATCCCCGGCTCGGACGGCGATTGGAGTAAAGTAAAAATGCTCTTTGCGGATCGCTTCGCCGAAGGCAAGCGCTTCTTCGACAAGTGGGGATTTCTGCCGGTGAACCATGCCTACACGATTCGCGGCGACATCTATCGAAAACATCCTTGGGTCGCTTTCAACTTGTACAGCGCCTTTGTCAAAGCCAAGGAACACTTCAACGCCAAGTTAATCGATAGCATTCCGTCCGGGCTTTTCTTCGGCAAAGAATACTTGACCAAGACTCAAGAATTGTTCGGCAGCGATCCGTTCCCGTACGGCATCAAAGCCAATCGGAAGTTACTCGAAACGCTCATCGACTTTTCCCACGAACAAGGACTGATAAAGAAAAAGCCGAAGATCGAAGAACTGTTCGCCGAGAGCACGCTGGAGCTGTAAGAGAAGGTTGGAGTACTGGAGTAATGGAAAACTGGAGTGTTGCGGCCCGAAATCGTTGGAGTGTTGGAATAATGGAAAATCGGCGTGTCGCACCCATTACTCCAACACTCCATTACTCCAAACTGATACTTTCAACGTGGCTTCTCATCGCGGCGTTTTTCAGCCTCGCGGGTGTGCTATTCGCCGCCGCCAAAACCGTCACCTTCGCTTACAACACGCCGACGTTGAGCGGCACCCTGCCGATCGTCGTTGCCCAGGAGTTCGGCTTCTTTGCCGCTGAAGGGTTGGAAGTTAAAACTGTTTTTATCCGGGGCGGCCCGACCGCGATGGCGGCTCTCCTCGGCGGCGGCGTGGATTACACGTTCGTCGCCGGAGTCGCAGCGGTGCGGGCGATCGCGCAAAATGCGCCGATGCTCATCGTCAGCGGCATCCAGCCCTACATGGACTACACGCTGATCGGCTCCAAGGGCATCAACGGCGTGAACGATCTCAAGGGCAAAGTCGTTGGCGTTACCGGTCCGGGCGGCGTGGCGGAGTTCGCCGCGGTGGAAGGTCTGGCCAAAAAAGGCTTGGTGCGCGATCGGGATTATAAAATTCTTTACGGCGTGGGCAACAGCCCTGCCCGCGCTCAGGCGCTGGAAACCGGCAAGATTCAGGCTTCGCCATTTTCCTTCTTGGAGAGATTAGAGCTCGAGAAGAAAGGCTTCACCTCGCTCTTCGACATCGGCGACGTCATCCCGGGCTTTCCCTTCGTTGTGATCGTTTCGAGCAAGCAAAAAATCGAGAATGATCCGGACGAGATCGTTTCGCTGCTGCGCGCCGTCAACCGGGGCCTAGACTTTCTCAAGGCGAACCGGGACAAAGTCGCCGATGCGGTGATTAAGAAGAAGCATTTCGGCGACCCGGCTACGGTGCGCAAAGTGATCAACCAGTTTGCCAACCAATACTCGATCGCTATCGACAAGCAAGATATCGACGCGCTCATCGCCGCCACGCGCATCGAGGCGGAAGCCAAGAAACTAGGCGGACCGGACAAATTTTTTACTCGACAATTCCTCACCAAAGCCGCGGGCCAGAGCCGATGAGCGGGGAAATGGAGTGTTGGAGTACTGGGCCATTTTCGAACCCAACACTCCATTACTCCATCACTCCAACAAAGAACGTCGAGAATGCACTTTAAGCTGAGGCTGATTACACAGGAGGGATATGGAGACAAACCTAGCACTCACCCTAATGCTCGCGGATTATCATCGCACACAGCCGCTTCTTGCAGGTGATGTGACCGCGAAAGGAATAGATTTACAACCGCGCCGGGCGGAGAGTGGTGAAGCTTGCATGCGTCCGGTGTACGAAGAATTCGACATCGCCGAGATGTCGCTCTCCTGGTACATGATGGCGCGCTGCCGCAATGAGCCGGTGATCGCGCTGCCAATCTTTCCGTTGAGAATGCAAATTCATCCTTACATTTTTTGCTCGGCAACATCGGGAATCGAGCGGCCTGAAGACTTAAAGGGCAAAAGAATCGGCATGGACCAATACCGGCTCACCGTCGGTCTTTGGGCCAGGGGGATTTTACAGGAATTTCATGGCGTGCGTCCCGAGGACTGCCAGTGGTTTACGTCTGAGCCGGAGTCGCCGGATGCCGGATACCGACCGCCGGCGAATGTGAATATCACGCTGGCAAATCAGTCAACGGAAGCGATGCTCCTCAGCGGTGAAATAGACGCGCTGATCCCACCCAACATCGTGCCGTCGTTTCGCAACAAAGACCCGCGCATTCGCCGCCTCTTCCAAGACGCGCGCGCCACGGTCACTGATTATTTCCGCAAGACAAAAATTTTTCCGATCACGCATACGCTCGTGGTCAGGCAATCGTTATTCGATGACAATCCCTGGCTCGTCTCAAGCCTGCTTGAAGCGTTTACCAAAGCCGAAGAGCTTTGCCGCAAATCCTACGACTACGCCAAGCGCTCGGCTTTTCCTTCAGCGGTGCTAATCTTGGAAGAAGAGGAAGAACTATTCGGCGCCAATCCCTGGGGTCACGGCCTGACGCCGGACAATCAAGTCGTGCTGGAAAAGTTCGTCCAGTACGCCAACGAGCAAGGCTACATTTCCAGTCGGCCTTCTCTGAGTCAACTGTTCGCGCCGGTGGGGAACTAGCCCAATGGACGATCACAGCAAGCGGCGCCGTTTCCGAGAACTATTGAAAGCACCGGACGGGATCATCGCGCCGAGCGCGCCGGACCCGATGTTCGCGCGGTTAATCGAAGATTGCGGCTACCAGCTTTTTCACCTCGCCGGCAACGGCATGCACCGCAGCCGCGTGCTGCCCGACTGCAGCATGGTGACGATGACCGAGATGGCGGAACGAGCGGGTTCGATCGCGGAAGTTTTGAGCATCCCGATGCTGGTCGATGGCGAAACTGGTTACGGCGGACCGTTGCAAACCGCGCGCGCCGTGCGCGCATTCGAACGGGCCGGCGTCGCCGGGATTCGGTTTGAAGACAGCGTGTTCGGCCAAAATGGCATCGATGGCGAGCGGCCAACCGTCACCCTATCGGAGATGGTCGACAAGATTAAAGCGATGGCCGATGCGCGCACCGACGCGGCCTTGGTTCTCGCCGTGCGCTGTGATGCCCGAGCGGTGGAATCCCGCGAGCAAGTGCTGGAGCGCATCGACGCTTATGTCAGCGCCGGCATCGATGCCATCGGGGTGCATCTCACCGACGCCGAGGAACACAAGTGGTTTGGCGCGCGCGTCGCCGTGCCGCTGATGAACCCGTGGCCAAGGGCAGGTATCAACACGATGGCGGAATTCTTCGCGCTCGGCTTCAAAGTGGCGCTGCTGACTTCGAGCGTCTCGATGGCCGCGTTAGCCGCGGCGCGCACGATGCTCCTGGAATTAAAGAACGCCGGCCGCCAGGACAATTACTTTGACAATGTCTCCGGCTTCGCTGAAGTACGCGATTGGTATCGCGACTTAGGATT
>JAERMN010000602.1 GCA_016844625.1 Deltaproteobacteria bacterium | reverse complement strand
ATCCGCGCATTGGCATATTGAATCGCTGGCTGGTCGAGCTGTTAGGTCTCGACGACGGTCCGATCAATATCGCCACGCCCATCGGCATGGGCTTCGTCCAGGGGCTTAGTCTGTCGGCGCTGGCATTCATCCTGACGGCGCAAATGTTTCGCGCCATGAACCCGAGCCTCGAAGAGGCAGCGCGCGTCCACGGCATGGGCTACGGCAAGATTCTCTGGCGCGTGACGTTACCGCTGGCGCGCCCCGGGATACTCGCGGCGGTGATTTACATTTTGACCATCGGCGTCGCCACTTTCGATATCCCCGCCATCCTGGGTCTGGGCAATCGCGTCTATATGCTCAGCACTTTTATCTATCTCAAGGTTCACCCGCAGGGCGCCGGGCTGCCGGAGCATCGCTTCGAGGTCGTCACCGGGAAAGGCTACCGGCCGGCGTTGATCCCTCTGGGCAAATGGTCCATAGCCGCATGGGGATTCATCACCGTCTACGCCTTGATCTCGAAAATCGTGCCGCTGCTGTTGATCGCCTACGCGGCTTTGACGCCGTACTTCGTGCCGCCGTCCTATGCAATGATGCGCCAGCTCTCTCTCACTCATTTCTACGGCATGGATTGGCAGCTCGTTGTGCGCGGTCTCACGAACACGGCCATCTTGGTGTTTGTCGTGCCCCTGGTCGTGCTTCTTCTAGCCTTCAGCCTGTCGTGGCTCATCGTGCGCTCGCGCAGCCGCATGCGCTACGCCCTGGAGTTCGGCGCATTCCTTCCCCAGGCACTGCCGGAGGTGATACTGTCCATCGGCGCATTGCTGCTCTCTCTATTTGTCCTCGGCACGACAATCCCGCTTTACGGCACGGTTTGGCTGATCGCCATCGTTTATGTCGTGGCGCGCCTGGCGTTCGCCACCCGCGCGCTTAACGGCTCGTTGCTGCAAATCCACCGCGAGCTGGAAGAAGCCGCTTTTGTTTCCGGTCTATCGACAGCGCGCACGGCATGGCATGTGCTGTTCCCGCTCATCCGGCCGACGCTTTTTTCCGTATGGATTTGGACTGCGTTACTGGTTTACCGCGAACTTACCGCCGCGGTATTTCTCGCGGTGCACGACAACATCACGCTGCCGGCGGTGATCTGGAGCTACTGGTACAGCGGCAGTATCAACAAAGCTTCCGCCGTGACCCTGCTCATGACTCTCGTCTTGGCGCCGCTGATTTTTATCGCCTGGTGGTTCGGCCGGCGCAGCCAAGTCTCGCTGAACTAGATTCTTACCTTTGAAATGTTAAACAGAACGACTTCAATAAATTTACCGTGCCAGTACGGTTGCGAAATAAATTCGAAATCCGAAGCACGAAATCCGAAACAAACGCGGCCAAAATAAGCCAAAATACGGAAAATCCAAAACGAGGAATCCGAATCAGGGTTGTTTGGAACATTTAGTTTTTTGGTGATTTGAATTTGTTTCGAATTTCGGATTTCGTGCTTCGGATTTTGTGATCCCAAATTTCAAATCTCTTTGGCTAGTTTTTAGCTGTGCAACGGAGCGTTCATGGATACTGGGAACCTGTTAGACATCATTCAACACCGTCGCAGCGTGCGCGTCTACAAGACCGGCAAGGTTACCGACCAGCAATTGAACACAATCTTGGAAGCCGCCCGCTGGGCGCCGTCGGGCGCCAACACGCAGCCGTGGGAGTTCGTCGTCACCCGGGACCGTAAAAAAATGAAGAAGGTGCGCGAAATCTATTCCAACGAATGGCGCGATCGGAAGAAAGAAGACCCGGTACACTACAAAGGACTGAAGAAGGATTACGTCGGCGACGTGAGCGTGCTTGCGCTCGCCTGCGGCGACGCGCGCACCAAGCAGGTCTATCTAACCACGCGTCAAACGTCCGACCGGGAAAAACTTTTTCAAGCAAGCATCGCCAACTCCGTCCAGCAAATGATGCTGGCGGCCGCGAGCATGAATCTCGGCACCGTCTGGGTATCGGTGCGCGAAGAAGTTGAACCGGAGCTAAGAGAATTGTTCAAAGTACCGGATGAGCTAAGACTCCTATGGGTCATGCCCATCGGCCACGCCAGCAGTTGGCCGAAAGCCAAACCAAGGCGCCCGATCGCGGCTTTCACACACTATGAAGTTTACGACCGCAAGAAACTGCGCCAAGACTCAGATATCCACGCCTGGCCGAAGAATTGAGCTTTTCGCAACAAAGCCCATTTAATAATTCACCACGAAGATCACCAAGGACAGGAAGGGTTCGGACGATTAATATTCCGAACTTCGTGCTCTTCGTGTCCTTCGTGGTGCGTCCTAACTTTTACGCTTCGGAGATTTCGTACTTCTCGTGATGCAGCTCTTGGCTGGCTTTGATGATGATGCGGTGGTTGATCTCGCGTTCGAGATTTTCCAAGCTGTTATTTTTTTCGTCGTAAAGAAAGTTGGCGATGTCCGGGTGTAAGCGCACGACGATGTTCTTGCTGCCGTCGAGGCTCGGATGCTGGCGCTTGATCGCGCGCAACACGTCGTAGGCAATTGTCGGCGCGGACTTGATCCGACCGCGCCCCTCGCAGTGCGGGCACGAACGTAGCAGCTGATTCTCCAAGCTCTCGCGCGTGCGCTGGCGCGTCATCTCGACCAACCCGAGCTCGGAGATTCTTAGAATATTGGTGCGCGCTTTGTCTTTCTTGAGCGCTTCTTTAAGAGCATCGTAAACTTTTTTGCGATTGCCCTCTTTTTCCATGTCGATGAAGTCGATGATAATGATGCCGCCGAGGTTGCGCAGCCTGAGCTGGCGGACCACTTCCTGCACCGCCTCCATGTTGGTCTTAAGGATCGTGTCTTCCTGATTGCGCTTGCCGACGAAGCGGCCGGTGTTGACGTCGACAGCCGTCAGCGCCTCGGTGCGTTCGATAATCAGGTAGCCGCCCGAACGCAGCCACACGCGCCGATCGAGCGCTTTGATGACTTTTTCTTCGATCGCATATTGCTCGAACAGCGGTTCCTTTTCGTTATAGAGCACGATCTTCGACTTTTGCCGGGGCATGAAATGGCGCACGAAATCGACCACGCGCCGGTGATCC
>JAERMN010000130.1 GCA_016844625.1 Deltaproteobacteria bacterium | reverse complement strand
CCGATCGTGACCGCCATGATCTCGGCGCCGAAGGTCAAGTTTGTGCGCGGCTTTTCTGACTTCGGCTACTCTTATGTCTACATTATCTTCGAGGACGGCACGGACATTTATTGGGCCAGAAGTCGCGTCCTCGAGTACATGAATCAGGTGCAGAATAGACTTCCCCGGGGGGTTACCCCGACGTTGGGGCCAGATGCCACAGGCGTCGGCTGGGTCTTTCAGTACGCTCTGGTGGATAAGAGCGGCAAGCATGATTTGGCGCAATTGCGCTCGCTGCAAGATTGGACCCTGCGCTATCAAATCGGCGCCGTCGAAGGCGTGGCGGAGGTCGCGAGTCTGGGTGGCTTCGTGCGCCAGTATCAGGTGAACCTGGACCCAAGCCGCCTTTCGGCGTATCGCATCCCGGTCAAAAGTGTCGTCGATGCCATCCGCATGAGCAACAACGACGTCGGCGGCCGCTCCGTCGAACTCAGTGGCGCGGAGTACATGGTGCGCGGGCGCGGCTACATCAAGTCGATCAAAGACATAGAAATGATCGCCGTGGGGAGCGATGGTCGCGGCACGCCGATTCTGGTGCGCGATATCGGCCAGGTGGCTCTGGGGCCGGACATGCGGCGCGGCATCGCCGAGTTAAACGGCGAAGGGGAGGTTGTCAGCGGCATCGTGGTCATGCGCTACGGCGAGAACGCGCTCGAGCGTAAAGATCGTCACCACCTATGACCGTTCTGATTTGATCCTGAAATCGATCGCCACTTTGAAGGAAAAACTGATTGAAGAAATTATCATTGTCAGTGCCGTCATCATAGTTTTTCTTTTCCATGTGCCGAGCGCCCTGGTCGTCATTATCACGCTGCCGATCGCGATCATCAGCTCTTTTATCGCCATGCATTTTCTCAACCTCACCACCAACATCATGTCGTTAGGGGGCATTGCCATCGCCATCGGCGCCATGGTCGACGCCGCGATCATCATGGTGGAGAACGCCCACAAAAAGCTGGAGCAGTGGGAGGAGGAGGGACGGCCTGGTAATCGGACCGAGGTTCTCATCGAAGCGGCCAAAGAAGTTGGCAAACCGCTGTTCTTTTCTCTCCTCATCATCACCGTCTCTTTTCTGCCGATCTTTACGCTGGAGGGCCAAGAAGGAAGGCTCTTTAAGCCGCTGGCTTTCACCAAAACCTTCGCCATGTTCTTCGCCGCTTTTCTGTCCATCACCCTCGCTCCCGTACTGTTAGTGTTGCTCGTGCGCGGCCGGATTCGCCCGGAAGCGAGAAATCCGCTCAACCGCTTTCTCATCGCTCTCTATATGCCGTTGATCCACTGGGTCCTGCGGTTTAAAAAGAGCACCATCGCTCTGGCGCTCGTGGCGCTGATCCTGACAATCCCGCCCTTCATGCATGCCGACGACGCTGCCCGGAATATCGACCACACAGGCGACCATGCTGCTGCAGGTGCAGGATCGGATCTTAAAGAGCTTTCCTGAGGTGGAGTGGGTGTTGGGTAAGACCGGCAGGGCGGAAACCTCGACGGACCCGGCGCCCTTTAGCATGGGCGAGACCACAGTGATGTTGAAGCCTGAATCGGAGTGGCGCAAGGTGCCTATCGACCGATCGCACTGGCCCCAGCCGTTTCGCTACCTTGGCGAACTTATTTTAAGCCCCGCTCGGGCAATGACATGGGATGAGCTGGTTGCCGAAATGGACAAGAAGCTCCGGCTCACGGGCGTGGTCAACGCCTGGACCATGCCGATCAAAAACCGCATCGACATGCTCTCTACCGGTATTCGAACTCCGATCGGTATCAAAATCTTCGGCCCCGACTTGGCCAAGATCGAGGAGATCGGCAAGAACATCGAGGCGAACCTGCAAATGATTGCAGGAACCCGCTCGATCTATGCGGAAAGGGTAATGAGCGGATATTACCTCGACTTTGAGTTAAAGCGCGAAGAGATCGCCCGCTATGGGTTGGCGCTTGACGAGGTTCAGATGGTCATCGAGTCCGCCATCGGGGGAGAAAGCATATCGACGACCGTGGAGGGGCGCGAGCGCTACCCGATCAACGTGCGCTACGCTCGAGAGTTGCGCGACGACGTGGGCAAGTTGGAACGGGTGCTGATCCCGGCGATGAACGGCGCGCAGATTCCGCTCGGACAACTGGCCGATATTAAACTCACCTCCGGTCCGGCCATGATCCGGGACGAGGATGGCCAACTTGCCGGTTATGTTTTCGTCGACATGGCGGGCCGAGATATTGGCAGCTACGTCAAAGAGGCGCAAAAAAAGGTTGCGGATGAGGTCAAGATCCCGGTTGGATATACTCTTGTATGGAGCGGCCAGTATGAGTACATGCAGCGCGCCAAAGAGCGACTGATTTATGTCGTGCCGCTAACATTGCTGGTTATTTTTCTTTTGCTGTACGTCAACTTTAAGTCGGTGGCCAGGTGCGTAATCGTGCTCCTGGCTGTGCCCTTCTCGCTGATCGGAGCGGTCTGGTTTCTTTATCTTCTAGGATACAACATGAGTGTCGCCGTGTGGGTCGGCATCATCGCTTTGGCCGGCGTGGACGCCGAAACCGGCGTGATCATGCTGCTCTACCTGGAGCACGCCTACGAGAAATGGCGCAAGGATGGGCGGATGCGAACCATCGAAGACCTCAAGGAGGCTATCATAGAAGGGGCCGTGAAGCGGATCAGGCCAAAAGTGATGACCATCATGGCCATATTAATGGGTTTGCTGCCGATCATGTGGAGCCATGGCGCCGGCGCCGACGTGATGAAGCGGATCGCCGCGCCGATGATCGGCGGCGTCATCACCTCGTTTCTCCTTGAGCTTCTCGTCTATCCGGCCATCTTCGAGATTTGGCGCGGCTGGCGGATGGAGCGTTCCACCTCGGCATGACTAAAATTGTGGTACAAGAAAGCAATCATCTGAGGGATGGGCCAGTGTAGGAAAAAGTCGACTGCACGAGCAAAATTATGAATGATTCGGATAGTTCGCCGCGGCGGCGCAGCGGACGCCGCGGAGTAAAAGTAAACATGATCTCTGTGAACTCTATGCCGCTGCGGTGCATACTGTTTTTTCCTTGGGTTGCTGCTTACCGAGCAGCAACTCGCAGGCAATCTTACGGCGCGAGCAGCGTGATCTTCCAGCCGCTCGCCTGGCGCGTGTACTGTTCGCGCTCGTGCAATCGTTCAGGCTGTTCTTTCCAGAACTCGATGCGCTCGGGCACCAGCCGGTAGCCCGACCAATTTGGCGGGCGGGGCACTGTCTGGCCCTGGTATTTGGCGGTCAATGACGCCACGGCGGCGATGAGCTCGTCGCGCGAGGATATCTCGCTGCTCTGGTGCGATGCCCAGGCGGCGATCTGACTGCCGCGCGGACGGCTGGCGAAATATTCGTCGGCCTCTCGGTCGCTGACCAGCTCGACCCGGCCCTCGATGCGGACTTGGCGCTTTAACTGGGCCCACCAGAAGCAGGCCGAGGCGAGCGGATTGTCGCTGAGCTGGCGCGCCTTGCGGCTCTCCAGGTTGGTGTAGAAAACCAAGCCGCGCTCATCGACATCCTTCAACAGCACCATGCGCGCGGTTGGTTGCCGATCGTCACCGGCAGTGGCCAACGCGGCGGCGTTATGGAGTTGGATGCCGAGCTGCTCGGCTTGGGTTAGCAAATCTTTGAAGCGGACGATGGGATCGTTATTCATTCGGTTTCCTCGGCAGCCGTCAATATCTACTCATGGGTGATAGGGAAGCGGGCAAATCTTCTTCATCATTGGGTCGGGGTTTGGAAAATCTCCGTGCCCAAGCCGCAAGGGCAGCTCGACGCGCTTTGGGTTAGTTCAGACTGCGCAGTTGCTTGGCATACACATCGGTGCGGCGATTTCTGATCAGCGGCAATTTGTCGCGGACTTCGTTCACTAACTTTAAATCTAGTTCGATAACTTTTAGGCCTTCGGTTTCTCCCAGATCGACTAGCGTCCTGCCCAATGGATCGACGGCCATGCTGCGGCCGGTGTAGATGTTGCCGACTTGGTTGGGCGCGATGACGAAGCAGCCGTTTTCCAATGCGCGCGCTTTGATCATCGTCTGCCAGTGCTCAACTTTGAGATCGCCTTGGACCCAGCCTGACGGTGCGACCAGAACATTGGCGCCGGCGAGCGCCAACATGCGCGCCATCTCTGGAAAGCGCAGGTCGTAGCAAATCATCATGCCGAAGCGGCTGTCGCCCGACTCTACCAGCGGCGCGACATCGTCGCCGGGGTAAAACTTGTCAGACTCTTTGAAGCCGAAGGCGTCGTACAGATGCAACTTGCGGTAAACCGAAGCGACGGTGCCTTTGGCATCGATCCATACTGACGTGTCGAAAACCCGATGAGTCACGGGGCTGGTTTCGTAGATCGGCGCGATGATGGCGATCCCATTCGCTTTCGCGGCATCGCGCAGTGCCGTGATAAAAGCGCCGTCGACGGATTCCGCGACTTGGGTCAACTCTTGCGCGGATTGGCTACCGGGTGAGAACGCCATCAGAAATTCGGGGAAGGCGATTAGCGCCGCGCTTTTGCTCTTGGCTTCATTGACGAGGCTAAGCGCTGTGGTGCGATTGGTTTGCTTGTCAGTGGACGATTTAATTTGGGCAATCGCGATCTTATTCATTGGGTGTTTCCGATCCAGTTATGCGCCTGGCGGCTGGATTGTGTTTGCCAGTCACGCTATCCAAGTAGCAACGTTGGGTCAACCGGAAGGGGACAGATCTCTCACGATCGTTCGAGATGACAGCAAATTCGGTGGCGACGTTATTCGCTTAGGTGTCATTCCGAGCCCTTCGACGATGCTCAGGGTGGACTCCGCGAGGAATCTATTTTTTCTTGGCAACTGAATTCAAGACAATCAGTGCAACGTGCCATCTGATTTCGTGGCACAGCCAGCTCTCACTCCTCGAATCCAACGGCTGGCTTTTTTCAACTGCTGCCTTGGCCAGTTCATGAGCGCGGTGGACTCGCGCTCGGTGATCGTCGCGCTGCCGACGATATCGCTCCACTTCGGTCTTTCGCTCGACGGCGTGCAGTGGATTCCGCTGGCTTACCAGGGCTTGCATGGGTACAGCGAATTAAGGTAAGCTTTTTACACACTTCAGTATGGGGCCTTCTGATAGTGCAGATGAAATGTAGAGTTGAAGGTCTAGGGCGTCTTCCCTTGCGATTCGGTGCCACGCGGACAATCCGACCAGAGCGTGTCTATCTTTCCATGTTCTGCTTCCAGCGGTGATCAGGTTCTCAAGGAAAAGACCACAAACATTCTCATAAGGAGAGAGCATGAGCAGTAAAATTTATGTTGGTGGATTGCCGTATGCGACCACCGATGCGCAACTCCAGGATCTATTTTCCGCCCACGGGGCCGTCGAGTCTGCCCGCGTGATCACGGATAAGTTCACGGGCCGCTCGCGCGGCTTTGGATTTGTCGAAATGGCGTCGAATGAAGAGGCCCAGAAAGCGATTCAAGCGCTTAATGGGACCGATCTCGACGGCCGTAACCTGACGGTGAACGAGGCCCGCCCGCAAGAAAAGCGCGCCGGCGGCTTCGGTGACCGGGGTGGCGAGCGGCGCGGCGGTGGTGGTGGTGGTGGTGGTGGTGGTGGCGGCGGCGGTGGCCGAAATCGCTGGTAGTTTCTAACTACTAAAATTGATCGAAAAGGGGCGCTAGGTCGGGGCGCTCCTTTTTTCTATCCCCAATTATCACAATCGTCGCACCGGAGCATTGCGCTTACATCAAACTTGAAGTATCCGAACCCCGAGGCCCCAAGTTCTCGCTCGGTTTCTACACTATGGGAAAAATCGATCTCGCGAATTTGCCGTTGCTCGATCGCCACGGCGCGCCGACGAATCTGACGCGCCATTTCGACGACCGGCTGCTGGTGATTTTTTTGCGCCACTTGGCGTGATTGCCTTGCCAGTCTCACCTCGTCGAGGTGAGAGCCTTCAAGGCTGAATTTGACCGCCGCGGGGTTGCAATAGTCATCGTTTCCTTCGCCAAGCCGGCCAAGCTTGCTTCTTATCTGGAGTACCACCATTGGCCATTCACAATCCTTGCCGATCCCGAGCGCGCAGCCTATGCCGCCTTCGCATTGAAACGGATGTCGTGGTGGCGCGTCTTTTCGCCGGCGACGTTGAAGCTTTATCTGACGCTTCTTGGCAAAGGCTTGCAGCGCCAGGATTATGGCAAAGAGGATATTTACCAATCAGGCGGCGACTTCGTGCTCGACCGCGACGGCAATATTCTATTCGCGCATCGCAGCGAAGACCCAGCCGATCGGCCATCGCTAGGAAGTTTGCTCATGGCCATTGACCGCAGCGCGGCAGCGCTATAGACGAAAGACAACGCACGCTAAGAGAAAAGCGTGCCGATCTTATTTCGCCTTGAAGCTCGCCTGCTTCATCTGCACTTTTTCGTCCGGCGGCGCGGTCCAGATGAGGTCGGCGCGGTGGGCATAGATATCCATGGCGTTCCACAGCGGCACTGCCGGCGCGTCTTCTAGAATCATCCGGTGCGCGTCCCACAACAGTTTTTCACGCTTCTTCGAATCAAAAGTTTGCTGCTCGGCGTCGAGAATCTCGTCGAGCTTGGGGTTGCTGTAACCGAGCACTCGGCGCGTCGTGCCGGTGCGAAAGTATTGCTGAAACAGCGTATCGGCGTCGGTCAAGCTGCCGCGCCCGGTGAGATAGATAGGATACTTGCCGTTCTTATAGTCAGTGTTGAAGATCGCCCACTCGGGAGTCTTCAGATTCGCTTTGATGCCGACTTTTGCAAGCTGCTCGACGATCACCAGAGCGACTTCGCGGTCCTTCGGGTACCGACCAGTCGGACTGTAGTAATCGATTTCAAAACCGTTGGGGAAACCGGCTTCGCTCAGAAGCTGTTTCGCTTTATCAGGATCGTAGCCAAATGCTTTCGCGCCTGGTTCATAGCCGAAGACCTGCGGGCTGAGCAGTCCGCTCAGCGGAAACGCATTGCCTTCCAAAATATGCTTGATGATGCGCTCGCGATCGAGCGCGTGGGTAATCGCGCGGCGCACTTTGAGGTTGTCGAGCGGTTTGTAGGCCGGGCTCAACACCAGAAAAATTGGCCGCAGCCCCTGCACGTGCTGGACGCGCAGTCGGGGGTTGCTTTTAAGCCGGGCGACTTCGTGGGGCGGAATGTTGCTGATGACGTCGGCCTGGCCAGCCTCGAGAGCAGCGATGCGCGCCGCGTCTTCTTGGATAGCCCGGTAAACGACCTCGTCGATTCGCGCCGGTCGTCCCCAGTAACTGTCGTTGCGCCGGACGACAAACTGGCCGCTCCGCTCCCAACTGGTGAACTTAAACGGCCCGGTGCCGACGGGGCGATTATCGAGCTCGCCCATTTTTTCCGCGGCGATTTGTTTGATGATCACGCGGCTGTTGATGTCCTCGAAAGCGCTGGCATCGGGGAGCTTCAGATTAATGACGACGTTGTAATCGTCGGGCGCGTCCATTTCTTTGATGTTGGCCAGATTGGGTGCTTGTAAGCTCGCCTTGTCGGTGCGGATGCGTTTGAACGAAGCGATCACATCTTTGCTGGTGAAAGGTGTGCCGTCGTGAAAACGCACGCCGCGGCGGAGTTTGAAATGCAGCTTAGTGCCCTTCATCTCCCATGACTCGGCGAGCACGCCTCTGTAGCCGCGCTTCTCGTAGTCCGCTTCTATTAGTGGCTCCATCACCGAACCCCAAGCCGCCACCAACGGCGAGGTGTTGACCGCGTAGGGATTTAGAGAATAAACGCCGACGCCGTGGGCGATGATGACGCGACTGCGGTTTGCCGTCTGAGCGAGCAATCTTGCTGGATTCGCCAATCGCGAGGTGGCCAACGCAGCGCCTGCGAGCGCTGCATCGCGCAAGAATTTTCGCCGGCCAGGGTTCTTGATTTGTCGACTCATAGGAACTCCCTTTGTTCGGAAGACTATGCCAATTGGGCGTGCGGGTATTGAAAATTAGTCCTGCCACGCATATAGCGCGCGCGTACAAGCTATGTCAACGTCATGTTGACAGGAGCGCGGGTGCGGGAATAAAAATGCTATGGAGTGTTGGAGTAGTGGAGTGGTCGGCGATTGAGGTAGTGGAGTGATGGAGTACTGGAGTATTGGGTTTCGCAATCCACCCATCACTCCAATACTCCATCAACGCAATTCCCCCCGGCCCCGGAGATGTTATGGCTAAGATCATAGATTCACTCGTTGAGTACATGTTGGCGGCGCGTCATGTGCCGTTGCCGGTAGAAGTCATTCAAAAAGGCAAAAGTCATCTTCTTGATTCGCTTGCGGCGGTGGTATCCGGTGCCACTTTGAAGCCAGGAAAGCTTGGTTTGCAGCACGCGCGGGAGCAGGGCGGCAAGGAAGAATGCAGCGTGCTGGGGTCGAATTTTAAGACGACGCCGATCATGGCTGCTTTCGCCAACGGCATGTCGGGGCATGCGGACGAAACCGACGACTCAAACAACCAGCTTCATCCCGGCTGTGCCATAGTGCCAGCGGCTGTGGCGACGGCCGAATTGAACAATCGCAGCGGCGACGCGCTGCTACGTGCGGTTATCCTCGGCTATGACATCGGCTTTCGCTTTCATCAAGCGTTCGAGCCGCGGTCGACCAGCTTCGGTGCGACCTTCGGCTGCGCCGCGGCCGCTAGCGCGCTGGAGGAACTCGACGCCTTGCGGCTTTGCTATGTGATTTCCTACGCCGCACAACAGGCGTCGGGATCGCGCGCTTGGGTTGGCGACGACGATCACATCGAGAAAGCCTTCGACTACGCCGGCATGCCGGCGCGCAACGGCGTGACTGCGGCGTTGTTGATCAAAGCCGGCTTTACCGGCAATCGCGACGTGCTCGAAGGCGATCAGGGCATCACCAGGACTTACGCGCCCTGCGAGCCGGCGAAGATTCTCGCCGAGCTGGGCCATCGGTTCACGATCACCAGCTGTCTGATTAAGAAATATCCGGTGGGATCGCCGATGATGGAGACCGTCGATGCAACCTTGGCGCTGCTTTCCAAGCAGACGATTGTGTCGGACGATATCGAGAACGTGGTTGTCCGCATACCCGAAAGCGGCGCGCGCACGGTGAACAATCGAAAGATGCCCGACGTGAACGT
>JAERMN010000601.1 GCA_016844625.1 Deltaproteobacteria bacterium | reverse complement strand
GAATGATGCCGGCTTTTAACGCGGAAAGCCGGCCGCCTTCGCCGCCGCCGATGGAAAGGAACTTCACATCTTCGTTGGGATTGAGGCCGTGATCGCGCAACAGTTTCGCTAAGCGCACGTAACTTGCATCCCGTCCCCGCGAGATGCCGAGGATTTTCCCCTTCAAGTCCTGCACGGAATTAATATTTTGCGGCGTCAGCAGAGACGAGCCCAGCGTGTTCATCGTCACGCCCAGCCGCACGACCGGAATACCTTGCAGTTGCGCCGTGGTGACGCCGGTGTCCGAGCCGACGAGAAACTGCACGCTATTGCCAATCAACGCCGGCACGGCGCGGGCGCCGCCGCTGACGAGAATCGGTTCGACGTCGAAACCGTATTTGCGCCACAGCCCTTTATCGGCGGTCACCCACGACGGCGTCGAGCCGGGCGCGATGGCAGGGTAGGCGACGCGCAGTTTTTCAGCGGCCTGTGACGAACTGGCGGCGATAGTGCAGGCGACAACGGCGATGAGCGTGAAGTTTCTCATAAATGAAATATGTTTTTCACCACGAAGACCCTGGCGCGGCAAAGCCGCAACCAAAATGAGAAAAGCCCGATTCACCACGAAGGCACGAAGGACACGAAGGTTTTCGTAGGGTGCGCTTCGCGCACCGGTCAGTCCCGGAATATCTCGCGCAAAGCATGTCCTGAGCAATGTCGAAGGGACGCCAAGGCCGCAAAGGTCGGAATAAAATGCTGAAAATCATATTGAAGAATATCGATCTTTCTCTTCCGAACTTGGCGCCTTTGCGCCCCTTCGATTGTACTCAGGACATGCTTGGCGGGAGTCAATCCCCGTTTCTAGATTTTCAGGTCACCGGAACATTTGCGCGCGCTGTGCAAATTTTCAACGATCGTAATACGAAGGACGCCAAGGGTTCGGACTCACAATTTCTTAACCTTCGTGCTCTTCGTGTCCTTCGTGGTGAGATCTCGGTTTTGTTCTTCGGCGCGAACGCGGGCGTATGTCATACGCTACACATAGGATTTCTTTTTTGCGTACTTTGCGCTCTTTGCGGTTAATTAACTTTTCTTCTCTGGTTACGGCTCACGCGCTAGGGTTTTACTGACGAAAGATTTCGCGGAACTCTTTCTGATATTGGTTGTATTGCTCGCCGAGCTCGGGCGGGATCGGGAACAGCTTTAAATTTTTCGCTTGCATCTTGGTGTCGATGCCGGGGCGGGATGGTGTTCGACCGATCGCCAACACCAGCTGCTGACCTTCTTTCGACAGGACAAAATCGATAAACAGTTTGGCCGCATTGGGATGGAGCGCTTTGGCGGCAACGGCGATCGGATGCAAAGACGCCGTGATCGGGTCGAAGGTGGTGACCCATTCCACCGGTGCGCCTTGTTCTTTCATTTTTTCGATACGATGGGCCAATGCCACTCCCATGTGAAACTCACCGGCCGCCAGCAACTGCGCGATCAGAGACTGGCCGTGTCGCAGTTGGATGTCCTGTTTGGCCAGCGCTTTCATGTAGCGCTGGGCCCGTTCTTTGCCCCAAGCGACGGTCATGGCCGCGTACCACGAGTACATTTCTTCGTCCATGGCGATCTTGCTTTTCCATCTCGGATCGAGCAAATCTTCCCAGCTCTTGGGTGCTTGATCCTTGGCTACCAGCTTGGTGTTGTAGGCGAGGATGTTGTAGGCGTCGAAATAGTCCACCCAATATCCCTTGGTATCTTTGAAGCCTTGCGGGTATGCGGCGCTTTCGGGAGACAGGTAGGGCTGGAGAAAACCGCCGTTGATCAACTGTTGGGTTTCCACGCCTCGCACCGCTATTAGATCGAAAAAAACTTTGCCGACGCGGCTCTCATTAAGAATACGGTTGTAAAGCCGGGCGGAGCCGGCGTTGAAATATTCGGTCTTGATAAACGGATAGCGCTTGTTGAAGGCGGCGAACAGCCGGGTGATGTCTTCGACGCTGGTGGAGGTGTACCAGACGAGCGAAGCTTCTTTTTTCGCGCCCTCGATGAGTTTGGCCGTGTGGGCGTCTTGGGCGTTGGAGATGGCCGTCAAAAAGTTCGGCAAGAACAGAATCAGTATGGCGATGAATCGCATCTAAAACCACCTCCCCTTTAAAAAGTAATTGATATGCCGTTCCACTAAGCGAATCGTGGAGTCCATTTGCTAACGGGATAGCTGATTGACCCGCCACTTTCAAGGTTCAGGTTGTCAGACAAATGAAAGATCATTTCCACCACAGAGGCGCGGAGTTCGCAGAGTTGTTCTTGTTCACTCTCCCCCCTCAGCGTCCTCAGTGCCTCGGGGGTGAGATTTCCGATTCACCGAGTGCTGACGGCTGCGGCGGTTGACCGGACCGGGTGGCGGTGTTATTCGCCTAGCAGGGTGCTGAAAAGAGGCAAAGAATGCTTCGACGAGCTCAGCATGAACAGAATGTTCCGACCGAATTCAATCCTATCTCCGTTCGTCCTGAGCCTGTCGAAGGACTCCGCGAGAGTTTTTCGGTACTCAGCCTAGAAACAGTAACATTGAAAGGATTCCAACATGATCAAACAAGGGAAGTTCACGATACTGGAGACGCGCGGCGCGGCGGCGCAGATCACGATCAATCGGCCGGAGAAGCGCAATGCGCTCAACCGCGATACGATCCGCGAGATTCTCGCGGTGTTCGAAGAGTTGCGTAACAATGA
>JAERMN010000129.1 GCA_016844625.1 Deltaproteobacteria bacterium | reverse complement strand
TCGGCGGCTTCGTCGTAGGTCATCTTGCCGGTCTGGGTTTTGACGTCGATGATGATTCTGAGTGCGCGCCACAGGCGATCTTTGAGCATGACGAAGCGGTGCTCTTTGGATTTTAAAAATCCTTGTTCCTGCATGAGCTGCTCGCAGTAGAGCGCCCAGCCTTCGTAAAAAACCGACGACTCGTTCATCAGACGCGGTAAAGTTGACGCCGCCGGCGTGCAGTTGGCGATGGAGAACTGCAAGTGATGGCCGGGATAACTTTCGTGGACCGAAGTATTCTCCAGGCCGACGAAGTTATGTTCGCGCAGCAAATTGTCGCTGGTGACTGGCGTGACGTAATAGTAGCCGACTTGGTCGGGATCCTTCGGCGACGGCGAAAGATAGGCCGCGAAGGGAATCTCATGGCGGCGAAATACCGGTGTGTGGACGACGTGGAGTTCTTCTTTGGCTGGAAAGGTGACCAGCCGCTTGTCTCGGACGAAAGCGCGCGCCGCCTTCATCGCCTGGTCATAGACGGATAAAACTTGATCGATCGACGGATGATTCTCCTGAATTCTCTTCGCGACATCTTCGACGCTCTTGCCGGGAGCCAGTTCTTCGGCGAGCGCTTCCAACTCGCGCTTGGCCTCGGCGAAAAGATTCTCTCCTATCGCGAGCAGGCTTTGCGCGTCGTGATCGAGAAAGTGTTTTTTCTTCAGCAGCAAATTGAAATGCTCTTCGCCGACGGCGTAGATGCCATGGCTGCGGGGCAGGAGATGCCGTTCGAGAAATGACGCGAAATCATTGATCGCGCTTTTCGCCTTGTCGATGGCTGCACTGAGAGTGTTCGCGTCGATTGCCGCGGCTTGCACTTTCGGGTGATCGGGCAGGCTGTCGAGAAAGCTCAGGCCGCCCTTGGCGCCTTCAATGGCATTCTCAGTCCAGAGCTTGGGCGGATTGGCATCTTTACGGTTTAGATGGGTGATGCCCTGCTGAATCAGCGCTGGGATGCGGTTCAAACGGCTGATGAGATTGCCGGCAAGATCGTTGGTTGCCCGCACCGTGAGAATGTAAATCGCGTCGATGGGCGAGTATGTGTCCGGCTGCTTGAGGCGATAGTCTTCCTTGGCCTGTTCGTATTGCTGAATGGTTAGTTTGCCATCGAATAGGGTGTAATCGATCGCCTCGTCGGCACTCAAATCCGCGGTCGGAATCCGGCGCAATTTGCGCAAGGAATCCTGCACGAAGATTTTTTCCGCTTTGTAGCTCTTGTCGGAATAATCGTTGAGCAGATGATCATAGCCTTCGATGCCGTAGTAGATGGCATCGGTCGGGTGTAGGTCGAAGTAGCGCTTAAAATAGACGGCGCAGAATTCGCTGAACTGGGACATGCAGGTGAAATAGCATCTAAATGGCCAGTGCGCAATTTTTTTACTGACCTGGTTGGCGACGCGCGTGTTTTATCGTCTGACTTGAGCGGGACGGTCCAGGACTACGTTGGTGATCGCCGGGGATTTTTCTAGGATGATTAATGCGTCGACGCCGACGCGGAGCGCGATGCCGGGAATCTTGCCGTAGAGCCGCGTGACCTTATAGCCTGTGCCGGCCAATTCGGCGAGCACGTAGCTCTGCGCGCTATGGATCGTATTTCGTTGCAACGCCTGTAGATCTTCGCTCAATCCTTCTTCGCGCTGCCAGGGGGTTCGCAGCCCCGCCAGCACCAGCACGGTGCCGTCACGCGCCGCGCGGAGGAAAAGAGCGGACGGCACTTTTTCACTACTAACGACGACGGCTGTGGTGCTGGCCTGCGAAGCGCTCTGATTCGGCGGCGGGATCGCGCTGCCAGCGGGGCGGTCGAGCAAGACATTTGTCACGATCGGTAGGCGGGCTAGTTCAGCCAAAGCGTCCGCGCCGACTTCCAAAGCGATGCCGGGAATCTCCTGATAGCGGCGCAAGAGTTTGTACTTTCTGCCCTCAAGCTTGTTCAGGAGATCGCTTTGAAGCGATGCGATGGCGGTACGCTGCGCGCTCAGGTCTGCGTCGCTGAGCTTCGATTCCATCTGCCAGGGCAGGTTCAAACCGACCAGCACCAAAGCGGTGCCGTGGGCGGCGGCCTGGTCGATCACTTCGCGGGGAATTTTACCGGGGCTTTGCGCCAGCGCGACCGGCGCTAAGAGAAGTAGCAGCGCGGCGTAGCAAATCGTTCTCAACACCCTCTGGCTCCGCATATGTTGGATCATAAATATGCTCCATCGGAATGAAGGTTTGGTGACGTTACGGGGTGAGAAGCGAGAAGTTCCGGCTGGGAAGGATTCTACACCTGTTCGAGGCCGCCTGTCGAGTCGGTGAATTTTGGCGTGAATGATACTCGCACGATAAAATGATTGACCAGTCGCCGCGCTGGGGTATAGTGCCGGCATTCACGGCTTGTCGCCACTTATAGCGGTTTGTGGAAGGATTAGGGTGCGACTTCTCAATGGTTCGAGAGCCTCACCACGAACGGTATTGCTAGATAGCAAATTGGCGTACTTCCCCGGTCGCCCTGACCCCTCGACAGGCTCGGGACTAAAGGCTGTCGAGGGGGCCTGCCCTGAGGCCCCTCGAAGGGTCGAAGGGCTCCGAGGGAATTGCAACATAGTCTCGTTGTGCGGGGGCGGTCGGTTTACCGCGAACGTCAAAGAAAGAAATGCCAATGGAACTAGAACTGCTCGATTACTCGATTGAGGATCTTCATTGGGGTGAGCATACGACGCTCACGGGGAGATCGTTGACCATCGCCGCGGCCGAGCTTCGGGAATTATTGAAAGAGCTGAGCAACGGCATTCACGTCGACTACCAGCTGGTGCGTCCCGGTGAGTCGAAGCGCATCGTGCACGTTTTGGACACGGTGCCGCCAATCGCGAAACTGTCGGACTCCGTTAGGGCGTTCCCTGGTTTCGACGGCCCGGCGCAACTGGTTGGCAGCGGGAAAACTGCTCGTATCGAGAATCTTCTGGTGACCGTTGCCGGGCGATTTCCCGATTTTGAGGCGCTCACGCCGATTGAAAAGCCACGCGAAGGGATCATCGACATGGCCGGCATCGGCGCGCCGTATTGTTACGGCTCGGATTACTTTCATTTGGTTCTTACGCTTTCACCCGATCCGTCGCTGTCCAATGCCGCTTTCGATCAGGCGCTTCGAATGATGAGTCTGCGCTGCGCAAGTTTTCTCGCACAAGTGGCGAAAACCGACAGCGAGCCCGAAAAGCAATGGATCGCGCTGCCCGCCGTTAACCACGATCTACCCAAAGTCGCGCTGATTTATCAGGTGCAGAGCCAGCTCTGTTGCGCGCGCACTTTTTACTACGGCGAAGAGATTTCAAAGACGCTGCCGACGTTCGTCCATCCGGCGGAATTTTTCGACGGCGCGGTGGTCAGCGGTAATTACAAAAGCGAGCGGAAAATCCCCACGTCGTTGCATTGCGACAGTCCGTTCATCACGGAGCTGCTCGACCGTCACGGCAAAAGCTTGAACTTTCTCGGCGTGATTCTCTCGCGCGGTTACAACGACAGCTTCGAACAGAAAAAAAAGATGGGCCTGTGGGTGGCGCGCTTGGCGCGTAATCTTGGCGCTGACGGCGCGCTGGCGCTGATGGAAGGAACCGGCAACGGCACCGTCGACTTTATGCAAACGGTCAAGGCGTGCGAGGACGAAGGCATCAAGACCGCCGCCGTGCTGCATGAATCCAACGGGCCGAAAGGTTACGAGCGACCGCTGGTGGATCATCCGAAGGAAGCCGACGGCATGATCAGCCGGGGCAATGTCTCAGAGAAGATCTACATTCCGCCACTGGAGACGGTAATCGGCGGCGACCAACTCGATCTGCACCTGAAGGCACAGCACGATCCGCATCTACCATTCCTGTTCGACCCGACGATCTTTTTCGGTTCGTACAGCAAGATGGGCAGCAGCGGCTTTCGCGCGGCATATGAAAATTAGTTTGTCGCGGATATTGGCAGAACGTATTCACCACGAAGGTCACGAAGGACACGAAGGTTTTCGTAGGGTGCGCTGCGCGCACCGGTCAGCCTCGGAATATCTCGCGCAAAGCATGTCCTGAGCGAAGTCGAAGAAACGCCAAGGTCGCTAAGGTCGGAGAAAAATGGTGAAGATCTTTTGTGGGATTATATATCTTTCCCTTTCGAGCTTGGCGTGCTTGGCGCCCCTTCGACGAGACTCAGGACATGCTTGGCGCGAGTCAATCCCCGTGTTCGAGTATTTCAGGTCACCCGGAAATTTGCGCGAGCCATGCAAACTTTGAGCTATTGCAGTGCAAAGGAAGCAAAGGGGAATCGGTATTGTAGGGGCAGCCCCCTATGGTTGCCCATCTGTTAAGGAGGCGCGCGAATGATCAAAGTGCTGCATTATTTGAATCAGTTTTTTGCCGGCATTGGTGCGGAAGCAGAGGCCGGGCATGATGTGGTTTTTCTGCGGCGCGCTGTGGGTGTCGGCGCGGAAATCGAAAAGGCCATCAAAGTGCACGGAGTCGAGTTTGCGACCATCGCTTGCGGCGACAACTACATTCACGAAGCGGAGGAAACCGCGCTGCAAGCAATTCGCTCATCGATCGACCAATTCCATCCCGATATTTTTATCGCCGGGCCGGCGTTTAACGCCGGCCGATACGGCATCGCTTGCGCTAAAGTTTGCAGTTGGGTGCGCGATAACTGGCAGATCCCGGCGATCACGGCGCTGCACGAAGATAATCCCGGTATTCAAGAAATCGGCCGCCATGTTTTCGTGATTCAAACCGGCGCTTCGACGGCGTCGA
Organism: Deltaproteobacteria bacterium; assembly: GCA_016844625.1. GTDB lineage: Bacteria > Desulfobacterota > Binatia > UBA9968 > UBA9968 > DP-20. The sequence goes on along the minus strand of JAERMN010000129.1, from coordinate 3,025 downwards.
TGGCGGAAACTTTGAAACGCCTTACGCTGCTGATCGAGAAATTGATCGCCGGCGACGACAGCGGCGCGGTGAATTTCCGCGCTGAGTATTGCTTGCCGATTCCCCGGCGCTTCACGGTGAGGACCGATAAAGCGGATTACGTCCGCGCCGTCGAACTTTTGTTAGCCAAGCTTGACGGTCAAGCGCACGAAAGCGAGATTCCGCGGCTCGAGTCCGAGCGGCATTCAATTCCTAATTTAGCGGTTGGCCTAAAGGATTCGACCCTCGCGCTGGTCACCGAAGGCGGTTTGGTGCCGAAGGGAAATCCCGATCGATTGGAGAGTTCGCGTGGCTCGAGATACTTCAAATATTCCATTGACGGACTTGACGGTCTGGAGCGCGGTAAATTCGAAGCGATGCACACCGGTTACGACACTTCCACGGTCGACCAGGACCCAGACCGCATCGTGCCGCTCGATGCCATGCGCGTATTGGAGAAGGCGCAACGGTTCAAGAAGCTTCACGATCACTATTTCGTGACCACTGGCACCGGTGCCATGCCGAGCAAAATGGCGGAAATTGGCGCAGGCATTGCGGATGAGCTTGCCAGGTCTGGTATCAACGCGGTTCTGTTAACTGCTACCTGAGGCACCGGCACGCGTAGCGGCGCTACGATCGCGAAGGAGATCGAGAAAAAGGGAATCCCCGTGGTTTTGATCACCTGTTTATCCAACGTTGCCGCGCAGGTTGGCGTCGGCAGGATTCTGGGTGGAAACAAGTTTCATTATCCGGTGGGCCAGCCGGAGCTGCCGGCACCGGAGGAACTGCGCTGGCGCGTCGCGTTGATTGAAAAAGCGCTGGCGTCGCTAGAGACCGAGGTCAAAGAACCGAAGACGTTTTGAGTTCGGATGGCCCAGTTGAAAATGACACGAAGAGCGAGGCGTGAGCCTGCCGTTGCGAAGGCAATGGAGTTCTGCCGCCAAGCGTATGGCGGACATGGGTGCAATCGAGTGGCTGTCTCAAGTACCAGCGGCTCATAGCGGCAGAGCAAAAAGGACTTTGAAACTTTGCAGTTGGGTGCCTTCGCAACTCCAGGCCCACGCCTCGCTCAGCAAGGTTTGTAACTCTTACTAGGGACTCCAGGTTCAACTCGCAACGGATTCAGCGGCAAAAATGCCAAAGTGAATTCCTCGTGGGAGTCCGCGCGGAGTGCCAATCGATCTCTCGGGAGTTTTTTGGGCCCCGCATCGGAGATCGATGAAACGTCCAGCCCATGATTATCTAGTCTTGTTGTCGACTCGTTAGCGCGCCGCGCTGCCGGTGATCTGACTTGCCGTGTCCAACCAGTCGAGATCCATCGTTACGCCCAGGAAAAATCGCCGCACGGTGTCGTCGACCAGTCGGCGCGCGTCTTTGCCGCGCGATGCGTCGATGAGATCGAGCGCTCTTTGGTACGATTCTATATTGAGCGGATCGTCGGCGCGCCGGTCGAATTCGTACACCAGCCGATCGAGCGCTTTGTCGAGGATCGCCATGCCGCCGCGGTTGCGCACGTAACCACAGGCGGCAACGAAGCCAAGCAAGAATGGGTCGCCATTCATCATCAGATAGCAATGATTAGCCTTCGACTCATAAGCTGCCGCGAGCTTGGGATGAACTTCGCTGCTGATCCGTTTCAGCGTTGTGACGATATCGGTGATGTCACCGATGTTATCCAAGTAGGGCTGGTTCTCGTCGAGGAAACGCTCGGTCTCCACCGCGGTCGTCACATGCGCGTTGTGGGTGATGAACGCTTGGGTGGCCATGACGATGTCGGAGGCGAGAAATCTATCTTTGGGCCGCTGCTCGCCCGGCATTCTGCCGAGATCCTCCCAGATCGGGATGCCCTCAATTTTCAAGTGCTCGATGAGCGGCCGTTTCATGATTTCCAACTGCACCCGTAGGCTCATGCGCCGCTGGCTCGAATTGAATGTCACCATGTAGTGGAGCAGGCCGGCGAGGCCGATACCGTAGAAAATTTCGTAGCGAATCACGCGTTGCAGTAAAGCTTCCGTGGCGCTTTGCGGATCGCCGAGTTTTTTTACCGAATCGGCGACGAAGTTCCAGCCGTCCTCCGGGACAATGCCGTCTTGCACCAACTGTTGGCGGCGCCAGACCAACAGGATGGCGATGAGAAAGCAGTAAAGCCGTTGTAGTCCGTCGATGATCGAGTAGCGAATGTTGGCGTCGGTGAGCGAGCGCACGCCGCCGGCCCAACCGATCGCGGCGATCTTACTTTCCGGCATGGCCGCGCCCTCGATGAAGTCGCGGATCAGCCGGCGGTAGATTGGATCGGTCATATGATCGAAGGGCGGCCGTTGGAAAAAGTTGTCTTTGACCGACAAGCGTTGGATGTAAAAGCCGAGGGACTCAAGCACATGGCCGATCTTGCCGTCGGTTTTGCAATCTTCGACCTCCGGTCCGATGATGGTCACCGGACCCGGCCGCGTGAGCACTGCGGTGAATTCACCATTCTTTAGCTCCTGCACCAGAGTCGTCACCGCGTCGTGGAGCTTGCGCGCTCGTTCCAGTTTCGTCGGCTTCTTGGCCTGGCGCGCATTGCTCCGAGTGCGCAGGCTTTTGAGCTCGTGCTTAATGGTTCGAACCGACGTCCCGCTGTCCGCCGCGTCCGGCCCGCGCACGACGTAATCGCTGTTGCCTTCTCTACCGAAATCGTTAATCGCCATCTGGAGATCCTTTCTAAATTCGTATCTGGGAACCTGGATTGCGAGATTGTTTAGAGTTTCCTGGCGGTAGACTGAGGGGATGGTTTTCGAAAGCTGAGCAGAAAGATGATAGTTAAAACAGCGACGGCAGCGAGAGAGCGCGAAACTCTTCGATGTTTTGGTTTGCAGCTTGGCGTGAATAAGCGCGACCCTGGTCATCGCGTGCCTGAAAAAACCTCCGCCGAGAAAAGTAAAACTCAAAATATCTGGGTGGATCGCGATGCAGTTGAAGAAAACCCGGGGATGAAGCCGATGTAGGTTAGTTCGATATATTGTGTCGA
>JAERMN010000600.1 GCA_016844625.1 Deltaproteobacteria bacterium | reverse complement strand
AAACCGAAGGCGGCGGTGAGTTTATCCATGTAGACCGGCTGTTTCATCGCGTGGTCCCAGTCGCCGAGCGAGATTTTCTTGCCCCGCACCAGTTCTTCGGTTTTCGACCCGGGGGAATGGATCGATGATTTGAACGGCTCCACGTCCCACATTATTTTTTGCCCTTCGGCGCCGGCGACGTATTCCAAAAAAAGCATGGCGGCATTTGGCCGGCGTGTTCCTCTAATAATCGTGTGAGTCTCGGTCAAGCGCACCGGCACCGGCTCGATGATCAAAGGCTCGAGATCCGGCGCGCCGCGTTTTTTCATACGCATGACGCCGTGGTAGTAGGTGCCGAAAAACAGCCGGTATTCTCCGGCCGCCATGGCATTGAGATAGCGCGTGTGGCCGCGCACCCAGATGGGCTGCTGCGCGGCAAGCCGGCGCGCGTAGGATTCCACCCAATCCAATCCCATCGCCGGAATAAGACCCGCGATACTGTTGGGGCGAATGTCGACGAGAAGTTTTCGCCCGCTATGCTCTGGCTTGAGAAAATCTTCCCAAGTCTTGGGTACCAGGTCCGGCGGGAGCAGCTTTTTGTGGTAAGCCGACGCATCGATGGTCGACGACAAGGCGATCACGTTTCGACTTTCTGGATTGATCATCTTCGGCGGGATTTGCAAAACGCCCTGTTCGGCCATCGCGCGCAGATCGATCTTTTCGGTATAGGGCGCATATTCTTGCTGACCTTCATTAAGCACGTTGGCGATATCCCAATCGGAAGTCCGACCGGCCTGGAGCTCCATGAGATAACGCTGGGATTGCGCCGGGTTGCCGTGCTCTTCGAAATGCGGGTTGATAAACGGATGTTTTTTCCTAAACCCTTCGCGCAACGCCGTGATCGTCGGCTTATCGAAACCCAGGAGCGCGCGCAGCCCGCCTTCTTTCTGCGCCTTGGCGAGGATGTTTTCGCGGTTGCCGTCGAAACGAAATCCTTTCGCCTCCGCTTCCTTCTGCGCCTGGATCAATCCAGCCCCCGCCGACCCCGCCCGCGCGACCGAGGCGACGAACAATTGAGTAAGAGCCAGCAAAATGGCCAGTAGGATATTCATCGTCATCACCTCCGTTTTTGAGAGACCTCTTTTCTCACCACGAAGGACACGAAGTTCGGAGTTTTAATCATCCGAGCCCTTCCTGTCCTTCGTGATCTTCGTGGTGAAACCAACCTCCGGTCTTCGTCGTGAACATAGGCGTATGCAATACGCTCCCACGGAGCCCCGAATTTTTTTGCGCGCTTTGCGTTCTTTGCGGTCAAATTCCCGAATCTGATATCTTACCTTCGTGCTCTTCGTGTCCTTCGTGGTGAAGTATCCCTCGCTCTTTCACGACCGTGGACGTAGAACATCCGTCAGCGCGCGCACATCCGGCAGCGCATCAAGCCGGCGGGTGATCTCAATTACTTTCTCGATCTGTTCTGCGCCGAGAATTTTCTCCGTCAGTTGACGGAACTTTTGCTCGAGCATGTCGTCCGGCAGCACATTATTGGGATGGCCCGGTGGAAACACCATGGTTTCGGACAATTCGGGTCCTGCGCTTGTGCGCATTGTGATCGTTGTCGGATTGGCCGCGGGCCAATGGACATCGAGGGTTTCATCCCAGTAGACAGCCGATTTGTCGACCAGACTGAGAATGTCAGGCGAGACAAGCTTTTCAGCTTCGAACTGGTCGGCAGTAAGTTGGCCGTCAACGAGAGCCGCCGCGATACAGAAGCGCACGCTATGATTGGCGGTGTCGCGGCTTTGCGGCCGCGCATAGGATTCGCGCGACTGCGTGTTGGCGTCGCGGCGCGCAAAGCCGATGCGCAACGATACGATCTCGCGCCAATGTAAATTATTCTCGCGCACGAGCTTAAACGCCGCCGCCACCGCGGTCTGGCCGCACTTCACCGTGTTGTAAAGTTTGGTGTAGGTCTCCAAAATTTTATACCGCGCGATGGGCGCGACCAGCCCGTCGTAATCGCATGAACCAGCCACCGCTTGCGCGAAGCCGCCCGATCCCTCGATCACCGCATGCGGTCCGCTGATCCCTTGCTCGGCCAGCAGCGTCGCGACGATCGCGTTCGCCGCGGTCATGCCATCGAGGATCGATTTGTTCATCGGTATCTGGCGGCAAGCGGAATCGAGAAAGACAAGTTGGTGCTGCCGGCCCAACCGCGCGCGCCGAAATCAGGCAAGCCCGAGTTTTCTTGAAAGCGCGGCATGATTTCATAGCCGGTGACAATCGCCGAGGCCAGTTGTTTGCCGCTCGCTTGGAATCGTTCGGCCAGCGCAAGAAGAGGTGGAATATTGAAGCAAGGATGACAGGGATAAGGGCCAGGATGACCGTCCATGAAGTCGAGAAAACGGAGCGCCGTGCCATTAACCAGCGCCGCCCGTTCGCACGAGGTACGGTCCCTAGTGCCAAGAATGCTCGACTCCGCGACACCGCCGAGCGCCAGCGCCATCCTTCGCACCGCTATGGTAGTCTCGCCGCTGGCACCGGCGATCATGCAGCCCAGCGCGTCGAGCAGCCGTCGGCCAGCCTCGCGCACGACTTCGGCGGCCAGATTGTCAAAACCAATCCCGCGCGCCAGATCGACCAGATTTTCAGTTACGCCATTCATCTGTGTCGCCGAGTAACACAGGCGCGAAAGCACTGTCAAACGAATCCATCGAGCAGCTTGACACAAAATTCGCCCAAGAGTATTCACCACGAAGGACTTAACGTGGCGGAGCCGCAACCCAATGTGAAAGAGATTTTCACCACGAAGGACACGAAGAGCACGAAGTTCGGAGTTTTAATTATCCGAACCCTTCGTGTCCTTCGTGCCTTCGTGGTAAAAAGAATTGTTCCAGCGACCACACAATGATACCTGCGGAGGAGAAAACATGAAGATCGCAAGAAGCATTGGCATTTTCTCCTTAACTTTGTTGCTCCTCGGTTGGCACCATGCCTGGGGCCAGGCGGAGCAGACCGCCAAGCTCATTGAAGCCGCCAAAAAAGAAGGCGAAGTGGTTATCTATGGCACGATGAGCTTAGAGGCCGTCAATCTGCTCAACGCCCGATTCCGTGAGAAGTACCCGTTTATCGATGTCAAGTTGAACCGCTTGGGCTCGGGAAAATTCGCACCGCGGGTGATCGCAGAAGTTAGAGCGAACAAACACCTCGCCGATATTTTGCAGACCAATAGCCTGACTCTCCACTACATTAAGAAAGAAGGATTCTTGACTAACTATCTCTCGCCGGAGGACCGCTTCTATTCCAAACAGTTTAAGGACCAAGGCTATTGGACCACGACGAACATGAACGTTCACGTGCTCGCCCATAACACTAAGCTGATAGCCCGCGACAAAGCTCCCAAGACTTACGATGACCTATTAAGCCCGGCGTGGAAAGGCAAAATGTTGAGTGACACTTCGGAGCAATGGGGCGCCTTGATGTTTCAGATCATGGGCAAGGAAAAGGCGATCAGACATATGCGCGAGCTCGCTAAGCAGAATCTTTCGCTACGGCGCGAATCGAGCGCCATGCGAGCGCAGCTGATCGCCGCCGGCGAATCGTCGATCGATTTCGATTCGACCCTCGGTCCTGTGGACGATCTCAAAAAACGCGGCGCGCCGATCGATTGGATCGCGCTCAGTCCCGTCCCCGTCGTCACCAGCGCGCACGCGATCGCGCTGCGGCCACCGCATCCCAACGCGGCGCGGCTGTACTTGGACTTCCTGCTTTCACGGGAAGGCCAAAAAGCCGTCCTGGACACCAGACGACAAGTGGCGCGCTCCGATCTTTTGAATGAACAAGAGGCGATCAAGAATTTAGATCTCGTGCCGCTCGACCCAAACTTCGGGGCCAACGCGGAATATTACGCGAGACTGATCAAAGAAATCTTCGGCCAGTGATTGAGCGAGAGAAGAATTTAGCCGCAAAGTGCGCAAAAAAAATCCACCGGAATATCTCGCGCAAAGACGCCAAGGCGCAAAGCTAAGAAAGAAAATATTTCCGAACTTGGCGTCTTTGCGGCTTGGCGCGAGGAAATCTTTTTCCGAAATGTTCGTGTCCTTCGTGCCTTCGTGGTAAAAAATTGCCGAGAAAGACTTGCCGTCGCCGGCGCACACACAAAGGAGAAACCATCTTGAAAATAACTGACGTGCGCGTCACTCGCCGCAAGATGCCGCGGGTCGATCCGGCGTGGCGCACGGCATCTTACGCTGACAACTCGGTGGAGAGTTTCATTGTGGAAATCGCCGCCGACGGCGTGACCGGCATCGGCGGCACGGCCGGACACCCGCGCAGCATGCCCGCTGACAAGCTGGAAGCTCAGCTCAAAGGTCCGATTCGCGCCGCGCTGCTCGGCGCCGATCCGCTGTGCGGCAACGCGGTGCGCCAAGCGATCGGCAAAACCGCCGTCGACGCGCGCGCGACCATCGCCGCCGATCTCGCGCTCTATGATCTCGCCGCCAAAATCGCCAAGCTTCCTTGCCACGCGCTGTGGGGCGGCGCGCTCAGGCCCCATATTAGAATCGTCCGCATGGTCGGCATCAAAGCGCCTGACGACTTGGTCGCCAACGTTGGGCAACTACTCGACCGGGGCATCACCCATATGAAAGTAAAGGTCGGTACCGGCATTAAAGACGATGTCGAACGCATCCGCGCTCTGCGCAAATCTTTTGCCGAAAGAATCTGGATCGGCATCGACGGCAATGGCGCCTATACTCCGGAAGAAGCCATCGATCTCAGCCGCGCCCTCGTGCCGTACAACGTCTGCTTGATCGAGCAGCCGATTGATTACCGCGACTTGGAAGGGCTGGCGCGGGTCACCGCGGCAAGCCC
>JAERMN010000599.1 GCA_016844625.1 Deltaproteobacteria bacterium | reverse complement strand
GCGAGTTAACTGAATGGCAAGAAACTACTACGCGGACTTCCGCGACTACCTGCGCGTGCTGGAAGAGCGCGGCAAGCTGCACCGTTGGTCCCGGCCGGTCAATAAAGATAGCGAATTGATGCCGCTCATGCGGCTCCAATATCGCGGCATCGCCGACGATCAGCGCCAAGCTTTTCTTTATGAAAATGTCTTCGACAGCCGCGGCAGAAAGCATGACATCCGGGTCGCGACGGGTGTCTATGGTTCGTCGCGTGAGATCGCCGCGCTTGGTCTGGGTTGTAATGCGCCATTGGAGATCTACGAGAAATGGCGCAATGCGCTCGCCAAACCGATCGAAGCACGCCGAATCGCTAGCGCGCCGGTGCAAGAAATCGTCTACACCGGCGACAAGCTTAAAGCCTTTGGTGTGACAGGGCTCCCGGCGCCGGTCGAGGAGCCGGGGTTCAGCGGCGGCATCCGTGCCACGGCACCCTTTATCACGGTCGATCCGCAGTCGGGTGTGCGCAATGTTGGCATGTACAGCGGCCATTTTCGCGGCGAGAGTCATCTCATCGCCGGCATCGCGCCGGTGCATCATGCGATGCTTTATCATCATCGCAGCGCAGCCTCCGCGAAAAAAGCGCTGCCCGTTGCCATCGTGCTTGGTTCACTGCCGGACGTCACCTTCGTCTCAGCGGCGAATTTACCCTACGGCGTCGATGAGCTGGCGGTTGCCGGCGGCATTCGCGGACGACCGGTCGACGTCGTTCAGTGCAAGACCATTCCGTTGGAAGTGCCAGCTGAAGCCGAGATCATTATCGAGGGTGAGATTGCCATCGACCGCAAAGAGCGCGGCGAGCCGTTTAGCGACTATCCCGGCTATCTCATGGTCGAGCGCGAGTTGCGATCGGTGATCGAAGTCACAGCGATTACCATGCGGCGCGATGCGATCTTTACGGCGATCCTGGTCGGCCTGCCGCCGAGCGAGTCCAATGGCATCTCGCGCACCTGCCGGGAGATGATGCTCTACAATTTTCTCCGTTACAGCTGCGCCATGCCCGAAGTTCTCGAAGTTTCATGTCCCGAGATGGGCGGCGGGTGGAACTGGTGGGTGATTCGCATGAAGAAGAGTCATCCGAGTAAGCCGAAGCAAGCCTTGCACGCCGCCTCCGGCATGGACCCAACCAGCAAGATGATTATCGTCGTCGATGAAGATATCGACCCGAAAGACCCCGACATGGTGATGTGGGCGATGAGCTTTGCTATGCAGCCGCACCAAGATGTCGAGATCAGCACCGGCCGTTCGCCGCTGCTCGACCCGTCAGCTCATTCGCTCATGCGCGGCCGCGAGGAGCGCAGTTTTCCCGGCGCCGTCGGTTGCTCCGGTTTGTTGATCGATGCGACGCGCAAGGGACCTTTTCCACCGGTCGGTCTGCCAAAAAAATCTTACATGGAGAAGGCACTCAAAATTTGGCAGGAAGCCGAGATGCCGAAATTGAATTTGAAAACACCTTGGTACGGCTATCCTCTGGGTCTCTGGGATGATGAGGACGATCGACTGGCGGAGAAAGTCGTGCAGGGCGAATATTTTCAACACAAAGAAGTGAAAGGACACTGAGCGTGGCGAAGCGAGAAACCAGTTACGAAATTTGGCTCAAGGAAGAGGGGATTCCGGTCATCGAAGGCTACGGTGTCGAGGATGTCACTGAGTTGCCACTTAAAGCTTGGCAGCGCACCGGCGGCAAGGGGGCCTATATCGACTTGAAAGGGATGGAAGGTTTTACCGGCATGTACGTCGGTGAGATCTCGCCGGGCGGCGCGCTCAACCCGGAACATCATCTCTACGAAGAACTGATCTACATCATCCACGGCGTTGGTGCGACCGAGATTTGGTCTGCCGGCGATGACCAGCGCAAGATGCATTTTGAGTGGCAACCGGGGAGCCTGTTCGCGATTCCGCTCAACACTCGCCACCGCATGATCAATGGCAGCAAGGAGCCGGTGTTTTTCTTGGCAGTCACCAGCGCGCCGCTGATGATCGATTTGCTGCACAACCTGCCGTTCGTCATGGGTAGCGATTACAAGTTCGACGATCGTTTTGACGCCGAGCATAACTACTTCGTGCCGACGAACTCGCGTCGAGAGATTGGCGGCTTTATCAATTGGCAAACGAATTTCATCGCCGACGCGCGCGGCGCCTTGGTCGATCCGTCAGAAGCGAAAGGTTTCGGCGTCAAGATTACTTCCTTCGACATGGGCGGCAGCACCTTGGTCGGGCATATCGCCGAGTGGCCGGTGGGACGCTATCACAAGGCGCACTTTCATCAGGGCGGCGCGATTCTGCTGATTCTCCGCTCCCAAGGATACACGCTCATGTGGCCGCAGGAAGCTGGATTGCGTCCCTATCGTAACGGCAATGTCGACAAAGTCGTGCGCGTCGATTGGCGCGAAGGCAGCGTCTTCAGTCCGCCGAGCGGCTGGTTCCATCAACATTTCAACACCGGCAAAGAACCGGCGCGCCAGCTGGCATTTCGCTACAGCGGACAGTCCGGCAAGTATCTACTCGGCTGCTGGCGCGCGATTAACAAAGAGGGCGTGCGCACCAGCACGCGCGAAGGTGGAACGTTGATTGAGTACGAGGATGAAGATCCGCAGATTCGTATTGACTTCGAAGCGGCAATCAAGAAACTCGGCGTAGCTTCCGAGATGCCGCGGTTCGATTACG